>JAQTMA010000121.1 GCA_028714615.1 Anaerolineaceae bacterium
TCGTGCAGGTCGGCTGGAAACCAGTTACGCGGGACAGGGACGTTTTCCGTCAAGAGGACGGACCACGTCCCCTGGCGCGAGAGGGCTACTTGTTCCGGGCTGACCGGGATGGTCCACCGGTTACCGCCTGCGACCTGCCGGTCCCAGGCGTCGCGATTGTAAGAGGGAATGTCCATAGGTTAGTGTATCGTCGGGTCGTCTTTGGTCGTTCGTCTAGTCGAGGTAGATGAGGAGCTGATCACGCGCCGGCGCCATGTACCCTTATCACCTCATTGCCTCGTTGCCTTCCCCTCAATAATGGAGTGTCTCCACTTTCTCCACGACCCGTTTGCGGAAGATCCAATAGCTCCAGGCTTCGTAGATCAGCACGATGGGGAGGAAGATCAGGGCGATGATCGACATGGTTTGCAGGGTGACCGGTCCGGAGGCGGCGTTATAGATGGTGAGGCTCCAAGCCGGGTTCAGGCTGGAGGGCATCACGTTAGGATAGAGCTCCATGAAGACCGTGATCATGGCGAGCAGGATGCCCAGGGTGGTCATGGTAAAAGCCCAGCCGTCCTGGCGCTTGGAAATGAACCAGCCGGCAGCCAGGAGCACAGCCACCGCGCCGATGGGGATCGGACCTGGGTTGACGCCCAAGACGTTGACGACGTTGGTGGATAAGTAGGTGGCGATAACAAACAGGACCAGGACGGCCACCTGGGGAATCCACAGGCGTACAGCCCAGCGACGGGCAGCGGCTTGCAGGTTGTCGGAAGTTTTCAAGGTGAGGAAGACGGCTCCATGCAGGGCAAAACCGACCAGCGACACCAGCCCTCCCAAAAGGGCGTATGGATTGAGCAGGTTCCAGAAGCCGCCCACGTAGTACCCTTGCGCATCGATGGGAACGCCACGCATCAGGTTGGCGAAGGCTACCCCCCACAGGAGGGCCGGGATCAGGCTGCCGCCGAACATGGCCCAATCCCAGAGCTTGCGCCAGGATGGGTGGTCATCGAGACTACGGAACTCGATGGCCACGCCGCGCAGGATCAGGCTGACCAGGATGAGCAACAAAGGCAAGTAGAAGCCACTGAAGAGAGTCGCATACCAGATCGGGAAAGCTGCGAACATGGCGCCCCCGGCGGTGAGCAGCCACACCTCGTTCCCGTCCCAATGCGGCCCGATGGCGTTCAACAGCACCCGGCGCTTGACGTCGTCCGTCCCGAGGAAGGGGAGCAGGATGCCGACGCCATAATCAAATCCTTCCAGGACAAAGTACCCGATAAACAGGGTGGCGATCAGAATGAACCAGAGTATGTTTAGATCCATGCTACACCTCTCACGCAATGGAAATTTCTGGGGAGGAGGAAGGTTCGGCGTCCGGCAGGGGACCTGTGCGGGCAAATTTCGCCAGCAGGTAAACGTCCGCCACGATCAACCCGGCATACAACAGGGTAAACAGGATCAGCGAGGCCAGCACCACGCCGGGAGTCAGTTTGGGTGAGAAAGCGACGGCTGTTTTCATCAGGCCAAAGACCACCCAGGGTTGGCGGCCAAGCTCGGTCATCAGCCACCCGGCCGTATTGGCCAGGTATGGCAGAGCGATAGCGAGGGGCAACCAGCGCAGGAAGCGCATTTTGGAAGGCGGCGTATTGCGCATAGAGTGAAATAAACCGTAAGCTGCCAGGGCCAGCATCAAGAAGCCCGCCCCGACCATGATGCGGAAGCTCCAGTAGATGAATGCAATGGGGGGCGAGTATTTGTCGGGGCCGTACTTTTGCTCGTACATGGTTTGCAGCTCGTTGATGCCCTTCACCTCACCGCTCAGGCGGTTGTAGGCCAGCAAGCTGAGCAGGTTGGGGATGCGGATGGCGAACACCTCGCGCGTCTGGGTCAGGTCGCCGATGGTGATCAGCGAAAACGAAGCCGGGTTTTCCGTTTGCCACAAAGCTTCGGCGGAGGCCATTTTCATCGGTTGGGCGAGCACCATGTGTTGGGCCTGGCTGTGACCGGCGAGAATCACCAGCCCGACCGCGATGAGGCTGTACACGGCTCCCATCGTGAAGGAACGCCGGAAGAAATCCGGCCGGTTGTTGCGCAGCAGGTGGTAGGCGCTGATACCGAGCACAAAGAAGGCTGCTGTGCTGAACCCCGCGAGGACGGTGTGGGGGAACTGCACCCATACGTGCGGGTTGCCGACCAATGCCCAGAAATCGGTCATCACGGCGCGGCCGTTTTCGATCTTATAGCCGACCGGCTCCTGCATGAATGAGTTGGCGGTCAGGATCCACAAGGCCGAGATATTCGTGCCAAAGGCCACCAACCAGATGGCGGCGGCGTGGGCACCCTTGGACAGTTTATCCCAGCCGAAAACCCAAACGCCCAGGAAAACGGACTCCAGGAAGAAGGCCAGTAGGGCTTCCACCGCCAGGGGTGCGCCAAAAATATCCCCGACGAAGCGCGAGTATTCGGACCAGTTCATGCCGAATTGGAACTCCTGCACAATACCGGTGACAACTCCCAGGGCAAAGTTGATCAGGAAGAGTTTCCCCCAAAATTTGGCCATCTCTTTATATAAGTCATTTTTCAAGACCACGTAGAGCGTCTCCAGGATGGCCACGAATACCGAGAGACCCAGGGTGAGAGGAACGAAGAAGAAATGATAGATGGTGGTGATGGCAAACTGCCATTGCGATAAGGCTTGTACTGTCATTTATCCCTCCTTGGTATTTAATATCGATAAAATTATACAGGAAAATTGTCTTTTTGCGATAAAATGCACGATCGCAGGGGTACTGCACAATGGCAATACCAGCAGTAAAGGTGGATTCCTGTTCCCTTTTGAATGAGAAAGTTCTCGGGCAGAGACGCAGGGACGCGGAGCCGAGAACCATCTCACCGCGCTGTGCCGCAGATTGTATCTTCCGAGAGGGGAATCCCGGGTCAGGATAGGAAAGTCTGAAGGAGTCCACCTGCGGTATAATTTTCAGGCGAGCAAAGCGGAAGCTTTCCGCTCATGCTTGCGATTCGAAATGAAATCAGCCAATTCAACCATCATCTGAAGCGAGTAGAAACTGAGCATATGCTAGAGAAAATTGAAAGTATTGAAAACCGGTATGAGGAAATCAACCGCGAGCTGGAGACGGTAGGCGAGGATTACCAGCGCGCGACCGAACTGGCCAAGGAGCGCGCCGAGCTGGAACCGGTGTACTCTAAGGGTCAAGCGTATCGCCAGACCCTGGCGCGGCTGGATGAGGCGCGCGAACTGATCTCGACCGAGGATGAAGAACTGCGCCAGTTGGCCCTGGCTGAAGTGGAAGAGCTGGAACCGCTGAGCATCCAACTGGAAAAAGAGCTCAGGGAGCTGCTCGTGCCCAAGGACCCGCGCGATGAGCGCAACGTCATCGTCGAAATCCGCGCCGGCACGGGTGGGGACGAAGCTGGGCTATTCGCCGCGGAGCTGTTCCGCATGTACACCCGCTATGCCGAGCGACGCAACTGGAAGTACGAGCTGCTTTCCGCCAGTGAAACCGGGCTGGGCGGGTTCAAAGAAGTCATTTTCCAGATCAAAGGCAAGGGGGCTTACTCTCGCTTGAAGTATGAATCCGGCGTGCACCGCGTACAGCGCGTCCCGGTGACCGAATCGCAGGGGCGCATCCACACCTCGACCGCGACGGTGGTGGTGCTAGCGGAAGTGGACGAGATCGAGATCAATATTCCCGATGCGGATATCCGCATCGACATTTACAAGTCGGCAGGAGCCGGCGGGCAAAACGTGCAGAAGAACTCCACAGCCGTACGCCTGACGCACCTGCCTACCGGTATGGTAGTGGCCTGCCAGGACGAGCGCTCCCAATTGCAAAACCGCCTGCGCGCCTTGAGCATCTTGCGGGCGCGCCTGTATGAAATCGAGGAACTGAAGCGCGAGAATGAGCTGGAAGAGACGCGCAGGTCGCAAGCCGGTACCGGCGAGCGCTCAGAGAAAATCCGCACCTATAACTACCCCCAGTCGCGCGTCACCGATCATCGCATCAACATTTCATCCTATAACCTGCCCACAGTTCTGGACGGCGAACTGGACCAGTTCATCGATGAGCTGTCGATGCGCAACGAGGTCGATCGCCTGGCGATGACCGGGGTGGAAGAGGATGAAGGCTGATCCGTCCACAACCGGGGATGCGCTCTGGCGAGCAGCAGCCGCCAGGCTGGAGGGACGCAGTGAGACTCCCAGCCTGGATGCACAGATATTGCTCGCCGGCGTGCTCGGTAAGCCGCGCACGTGGGTGTTAGCTCACCCCGAAATCTGCCTGTCTGTAGACCAGGCATGCTGCTGGGAGCGCGACCTTGCCCGCCTGGAGACCGGCGAGCCGTTGCCGTACGTGCTTGGTTCCTGGGAATTCTATGGGCTGGCTTTCGAGGTCAATGCGAGTGTACTGATCCCCCGCCCGGAAACGGAGCTGCTGGTCGAGCGGGCGCTGGAGTGGTTGGGAGATCATCCCGATCGCCGGCGAGCCGTGGACGTCGGGACGGGCACAGGCTGCATCGCCATCACCCTGGCGGAGCGCATTCCGCATCTGGAAGTGACCGCCATCGACTGCTCCGCGCCGGCGCTCGAGACTGCCCGGCGAAACGCCCAGCAGCACGGAGTCGCTGCCCGGATGAATCTCCAGTTGGGTGACCTGCTGAAAGGTGTATGGCAATCCTTCGATCTGGTGTGCGCCAACCTGCCGTATATTCCCACGCGGACCCTACTGGAATTGCCCATATATCGCAAGGAACCGGCGACTGCCCTGGACGGCGGTCCCGACGGTTTGGATGTGTTGAGACGTTTCTTTGCGCAAGCGCCGCAGCGGTTGGCGCCCGGCGGACTGCTGCTGGCGGAGATCGAGGCGCGGCAGGGAGAGGCTGGGTTGGGGCTGGCCCGCTCGGCGTTCCCGGGCGCAGAAGTCGAGGTGGTTCAAGATTTGGCCGGACTCGACCGGCTGGTGTCAGTAAGGACTTAACTACAGAGGGTGCGGAGAATATTGAGGAGGGTGTTTGTTATGAACCAGTCCTTATCCCTGCGTTCGGCTAATCTGCTTTACCTGGTTACCGTGCTGCTGATTCTCTCGGCTGGCGCGTTCATTCAAAGCGTCTCTTTCGGCTGGGGTTTACTGGCGACCGAAGTGTTGTTCATCCTGGCTCCCAGCTTGTATGTCCTCCGGCGAGCCCGGCTGCCGCTATCCCAGGGTTTACGGCTGAACCGCATCTCGGTCGGGGTGGCCTTTGCCGCATTGCTGAGCGGGGTGGGCGCCTGGCTGGTTGATGCCTTTTTGGCTACGCTGATGATGCAAATCAGCGGATATGAGGTAACCAGTGGAGCGGCCATGCTGCCGGCGAATGGCTTCCAAGCAGTCGTTATCGCGCTTGGATTCTGCCTGGCTGCCCCGGTGTGTGAGGAAATCCTGTTCCGCGGCGCCATCCTGGGTGCGTACCAGCGAATCCGCCCGGCGAAGGCTGCCATCATGATCACCAGCCTGATGTTTGCCTTCTACCACATGCAACTTCAAGGATTGGTGGCCCTCCTGCCCATCGCCTTTGCGCTTGGTTATATAGCCTGGCGCACCAACTCGATCTATGCCAGTATGGTCGCTCATTTTGCCAATAATGCGATGGCCACCTTCATGCTGATCATGTACGCTTTCCATGCAAGCATCACCCTGCCTTTTCCATCACTGCCTGCCTTTGGGATCGGGATTGTGATGCTCGCAGCCGGGATCGTCCTGATCAACCGCCTGGCCGTTCGGCCACCCGGCCTGGCGCCTGATCTGGCTGTGGATACGCCACGAGAAACCCGCATCGCGCGCTATTGGCCGCTGCTGGCGGCAGCGATGCTGTACGTGGTCGTCGGGGGAATCGAAGTGGTCACCTTCGCCATGCCTGAACTGGCTGCAAAGCCAAATCTGGCGCTGAGTGAGCCGGCCGGCTGGAACCAACCTGCAAATTTCACATTCGACATCCTCAACAAGGCCAACCAGCCGGTGGGCGAAATGAACTGCCGGCGCGATCCGTCGGGTGTGAGCATTGTTCTTGAATGCCAGTCTCACATTGAACCCTACCAGGTGAAAGTTAATAGCGGCACCTGGATGTCTGACGGCGCCAAGGTGACACTTACAGCGTATTGGAGCCGCCCGGGGTTGAGGTTGGTGGCCATGAATGGCAAAATGAGCTTTGACAGCGGAGGTTGGTACTCGTGGACTGTATCGCCAAAAGGCGAGTCGCTCAGCATGTCGGTAACTGACGGCGACAACAAAGCGGTAGAGCAAGCCCTGCCACCGGACGTGCTGCTGAACGATGAATGGCCGTTGCGCCTGATGGCGGCGAGTCTGAATACTGCGCAGGCAAACCGGGTTGAGCTGGGGTGGCAAAACACGTACCGCCCTGAAAGCAAAGACAGTGGGCCGGTAGTCAAGTCGTCCGTTTTGGTAGTGCGAGGCGCTGAGAAGATCGGCCAGCAGACTGCCTGGAAGGTGACCCTGGATCAATTCACACTATGGTACGCCGTCGATGCGCCGCACCGTTTACTCAAATTCGATAGCGGCTATGAAATCTACGTATTGAAATAGCGGGCAGTTCTGTGAGAATACCAGTTACCCAAATCATCCCAGGTACTGAGCCGGGAGCACTTGACCAGGCGGTGGCTGCCCTGGCGCGGGGGGAGCTGGTAGCATTCCCAACCGACACGGTCTACGGGCTAGCCGCCTCGGCCTTCTCAGCGCCCGCCATTGAGCGACTATTTGTGGCCAAAGGGCGCGACAGTAGCAAGGCCATCGCCGTGTTGCTGGGCGACCTGGAGCAGATTGGCCAGGTAACTCCCGAGCTAAATGCCTCTGCCCGGCGCCTGGCGCAGCGTTTCTGGCCCGGTGCACTGACCCTGATCGTCGCGCGCCACCCGAGCTTGCCCGAGAACCTTTCCCCATTGCCCACCATCGGGGTGCGCATCCCGGACCACCCCCTGGCGCGGGCGTTGCTTCGCCGGAGCGGTCCGTTGGCAACCACCTCGGCCAACCTGTCGGGAGGGGTAAATCCATTGAGCGCGCAAGAGGTACTCACGCAACTCGGCGGGCGTATCGCCCTCATCATCGATGGGGGACGTTCTCCGGGCGGATTACCTTCCACGGTGGTAGATTGCACCGGAGAGAGTATTCGGGTTCTGCGCGCCGGTCCCATCGACGCCGTGGCTATCCGGGAAGCTATGCGATAAAGAGGAGAATTCTCATCCAATATTTATCACCGGTTCATTTTCTGTTCATGATTCCGGGGTAAATTATGGATGCATTCTCCTGAACTGGACCACACCACTGGGAACGGAGCCACCCAGCGGTGTGGGCTTTTAAGGGGGATTTTACGGCCTGGCTGCCGGTGGTTGGGGGGTTGCGGTTGAAGATGCCTGCGGGGAGGACGGGTTCGCATCCTTCGCGACCAGGCTGAGATAGGCTTGATTCAACGTGCACGACACGTGCGCCGGGCTGGGTCGGGGGATCCAGGTTGGAAAGGGGGTTGCCAATGACTTCCGATCGGGCAGACTTAGCTCCTGAGGGATCCAAAACGGTTGCTCGTTATATTTTGGCGGGTGGGCGGCCAGACCCCACACCAACTCTTGATAGGGATACCAGCGCCGCGGGGTGTTGGAGCCATCATAGGGCGGGCGAACCGGGTTGAAAGCCGTCCCGCACTGGGGATTGTCCAGCGGGCAGTTGTTGTTAGGATTATTCACCCAGCCCCAGCCGTTATAAGCCCACACGGCGAAATACCAGTCTTCGACGATATACGGGTTGTTTTCCCCGATATACGGAACTTTGTTCCACTTATTGATCAGGAAGAGGGCACCGGCGCTGATATTGTAGACCGGTTCAGAGGCCACGCGCTGGCTCTCGAACTTGGGGTCGGCGGTCGCGGTAGGCCGGCTGCTCATCCCGGTGGTGATCTGCATGATGCCGTAGCCACAATCAAAACTGATATTGGTGACGCCCGCCTCACCATAGTTGAGACGCTCGCCATCTGCGGTCTCGTACTGCTTCCAGTTGCTCTCGACCACCCCGATGGCTTTCAACAGGATACACGGCACATACGGGTTGACCTTGTGTGGTTCAGGGAAGTCCTGATAGATGGGAACGAGCTCCGCCCCCTGGTTGGCCAACAGATTCAACCCGGCAGCTTCGAACGAGCCGGCTAACTGCTCCGGATAAGGTTGAACACCGGGGACGGCGGGTTCTTTGCAGTCGGACTGTGCCTGGCAGGTGGATGGCGGGGTGAAGCCGAACCAGAGCGCCAGCTCGAGCAAGAGGAAGACCAGACCAATACGGGGGTTGATGCGCTTCATTTTACGGCGTCGTAAATCCATAGACGCTCAGGTGATCTTCTGGATCTGAGCGCGGCAAGGGGACGAGGGCCCCTCCGATGCGCTGTATATAAACCTGAACTCCGATATCCGGAATGCCCAGCCATACCAACCATTGACCGTCGGCTGACCAGCGCACCGGCAGGAGCCGGCCGGCCTGGGGTGTGCTGGGATAGGCGAAGGCCGCCTGCCCACGCACCTGGGAGCCCATTTGCAAGGCCAGCAACCGGCCGGGTTTGTCGATCTCCGGAAATTGAGAGACGAGCAGCATGCCTCCATCCGCCCGGAACAGGCCGGAGAAGGGTGAATAGGCTTGATTCGGCGCGGGTGATTGCGCCAATAGCTGTTCGGCTCCACTTTTCAAATCAAAGGCGCTCAATACAGAGTTCCCGGCTTTTCCGGCATCCACCAGGGCGTAGCCGCCATCGGGCGAAAGGCTGACGCCGCGCACCTCGTATTCTGCCGGTATCTGAAGAAGCGATCTGGGGACGTTCTCACCGGGGGCGACCTCGGCGATATCCCAGCGTCCATCCAGGCTGAGGCGGGCCAGGCGGAAACCCGCACTGCTCACCGGCCATCCCAGCGGTTGTGTCCCGTAGCTGGTTTCATCCACCGTCAAGGGTGTGGCGACGCCCGTCTTCACGTCAACCAGGTGATACTCCGTCCGGTAAGGGATTTGGCCTGCTAGGCTGCGCAAATCAGGGGAGCTTTTCCGCGCAAGCAGTCGTTGGATAACAATGGCCTGGCCGCCCGGAGACCAGGCTGCCAGGCTGGCGGCGCCTGTAGCTACCTGGTGCAAGGCTGCACCTGTAGTAGCCATGACCCAAACCTGGCTTCCGGCTATCCGGGCAATCCGTTCGGGTGTTCCGGGTGGAACCAGGCTGATGGCCACCTGGTGTCCATCGGGCGAGATCAATGCAGAAGGGGGATACCCGACCTGGTGAATGAAAACTGCGAGTTTCACGCGTTCATCCGGGTGAGCGGGTTGCACCAACCAGAAGGTGGTGCGCCCGGCTGCTTCCGTTTCCCCGACGATAAGCGCCGCTGCGCCAGGCAATTGAGTGGCAGACAAGGGTGTAACCTGGACCAGAGAAACCGGTCCGGGCGAAGCGGCCGGGGATACATGCTGTCCCAGCGGGATGACGAAAGCCAGGGCAATCACGAGTAGAGCCAGGCCGCTCCAGTTGCGGATGAAGGTGAACAATGTGCGCATAAGATGGGTGAAACGGGTACCTGGTTTATTTCCTACGACCCTTCCATGTTATCATATTCAAGACGATACCCGCACTTATGAGGTTCCCTTTTGATCCAATTACAGTCGACATTTTTGCAATTTTCCTGTGAGCCTGAGCAGGCGCGCTGGAGCCTCCGCCCGGTGGAGCGGGAATTCCCCTCGATCCAGCAAGCGCGCCTGTCGTTGCGCTATTACTCGGGTGGATTGCCTCGCGAGGGATTAGGCGGCGCCTGGCGCGTGGCCGACGCCAGCGGCCCCACCCAAGAGACGTGTGCGCTGGGAGGGTTGCACCAGGTGCGCCTGCTGCTCCGGCCGGATGTTTGTGGGTTGCAGACGACCCTGGAATTCGGGCTAGCCGAACGCTACCCGCTCTTGCTGTGGCGGATGACGGTGGCCAACCGCGGCAAGGAGCCCGCCTGGATCGACCGCCTGGAGCTGCTGGAGGTTGGGCATGCTGGGGGGAGCCGCTTGCAGCTTTCACCCCAGGCAGGGGCGTTGGCTTTCTACTCGAATGGCTGGCAATCTTGGTGTTACAGCGGGGTGTATGGGGCGGATGAAGTCCAGAAGCGTTCGCACCTCGGACCCATCCAGGGACCGATGACGGTCAACCCGGGAACACCCCAACCCAGGCGTTCCGGCCATTATGCCAGCGACATGTTTGCGCTGCTCGGCGACCGTTCCAGCCGCAGCGGCATCCTGGCAGGATTTCTCGCTCAGAAAGAACATTTTGGGACGGTTGAAGCGCGCACCCAGCCTGTGCAGGAGCTGCGTCTGTGGGCCAACGGGGATGGCGCCCGCCTGGATGCGGGCGCCGAAATGGCGACGGATTGGGTTGCCCTACAATTCGTCGCGCTGGACGATGCGGACCCGCTGGGGGTATACCTGGAAGCCGCCGGCCTGGAAAACGGCGTGGACTGGAGCCGGCAGCCCGTGGACATCCCCGAGGGCTGGTGTTCCTGGTACGAGTTTTACCAGGACATCAGCGCCGAAAAGATACGCAAGAACCTGGAGACGGTGGCCCGGCTGCAGCCCGAATTGCCCCTCAAGCTGGTGCAGATCGATGATGGCTTTGAACGCCAGCCGGGAGATTGGCATGATTTTCGGGCAGGCTTCCCGCAGGGGGTGGAGCCGCTGGCGCGCGAAATCCGCCAGGCTGGCTTAACCCCGGGCTTGTGGCTGGCGCCTTTTATCGTCCATCCGCAAGCGAATTTGGTCAAACAACATCCCGAATACCTGCTACGTAATCGCCTGGGAGGCCCGGTCAACGCCGGCTTCGTGTGGAACACTTTCACGCGGGCGATGGATTTGACCCACCCGGGAGCTTTGGAGTACGCCTGCAAGACGGTTGAGACGGCGGTGAACACCTGGGGCTTCCCTTACCTCAAGCTGGATTTTCTGTATGCAGGCGCGCTGGCCGGTCGCCATTACGACCCCACCCGAACCCGGGCACAGGTCATCCGGCATGGGATGGAAGCATTGCGTCAGGCGGCGGGCGTGAGTACCTACCTGCTCGGTTGCGGCGCCCCATTGGGTCCAGCGCTTGGCTTGTTCCAGGCCATGCGCATCGGAGCGGACGTGAGTGGGGAGTGGATGCCGCGTTATCTGAGCGTGGAATCCATCTTCAAGCGCGAGCCGCACATGCCATGCACGAGAAATGCTCTCCAGAACATCCTCTCGCGCGCTCCTATGCACCGGCGCTGGTGGGTCAACGACCCCGACTGTCTGATCGTCCGCCCTACCGCGAACTTGAGCCTGGCTGAAATCCAAACGCTGGCGACGGCTATCGCCCTGAGTGGAGGATCGCTGCTGCTCTCCGATAATCTACCGGCTCTGCCGGCCGAACGGCTGCGCATCGCAGAAGTCCTGCTCCCTTCTTTGGGAATCCGCCCACAGCAACCTGGCTGGTTCGACGTTACCACGCCGGATCGCCTGCGTTTGGACCTGGACGGCCCTGCGGGTGCATGGCACGTGTTGGCCCTCTTTAATTGGGAAGAGGCGGTGCGCGATGTATGGGTTCGCCCGGCGGATTTTGGGCTCTCGCTGGCGGCGGGCAGCTACCTGGCGCGCTCCTTCTGGGAGCAGAAGAACATCCCAGCCCAGGAGGAGGGATTTTTCCTGCCGGGGATTGCGCCGCACGGGGTGGCTTTGGTCGCCTTACGCCCGGTGCGCCCGGGGCAGCCGGTTTATTTGGGTTCCGACCTGCACATTTCCCAGGGGATGGAGATCGAGGCGTGGGAAGCCGATGCGGAAGGGCTGCGGGTGGCGTTCCACCTACCACGGCGGACCACTGGGCAGGTGGACCTGGTTTTACCCCGCACGCCGCGCCTGGCCTGGCTGGAAGGTAACGATTTGTCCTGGATGTCTTGTGAAGGCAGTTATCGTTTCCGGGTGGCCTTCGACCACCGGGCTGTGTTCGAGATTAAGTATTGAGAAGGTGCAAAGTGGGGGTAGGGGCACGGGGTTGGGGTGAAC
>JAQTMA010000122.1 GCA_028714615.1 Anaerolineaceae bacterium
CTCATCCCGCCGGCGTTCTGGGGAAATCCTGCTGATTTGGGGCGCCGCTAATTTCATATTGCGAAGTGTATCCGGAAGGATGCGCAGCCCATAGGTCAGGGCGAGGCGCACTCCCCGTAAAACTCGCAAAGGATCATCCTCGAAGGATGTGGAGGAGCATTCCCGCAAGACCTTTTTGCGTAAATCCTCCGCGCCTCCCAGCGGATCGATTAGCCGCTGCAGGTCTCCGAGGGGTATTGCCATAGCATTCACGGTAAAATCCCGTCCGACCAGGTCTGTTGTCAGATCGGTCCCTCGGAAACTGGCAAAGTCCAGGATCGTGTCCCTTGCCTGAGCAGAGCGCAACACCACCCGGGATGTCAGGCGTGCTTCATCCATCACAAAGTAGGCGCCGCCAAGCGCATTCGCTACGCGGCGGGCGACGGGACGGGGATCGGATCCCAATACAAAATCGAGATCGTGTGAGTCGATCCCAAGCAGGGCATCACGAACAGCCCCACCCACCAGGTACACATCGGCGACATTTTGGATTGCCTGGCAGGTGCGCTTGAGGAGCTCTGTAGAGAAAATGGCCTGCGAATTTCTCAAGGGTGGCTCTGATACTTCTCCAGGTTCACAACGCCGATGAAAGGTAGGTTGCGGTAGTAATCATCGATGTCCAGACCATAGCCAAACACGAACCGATCGGGGATCGAAAAGCCACAATAGCCAACCGGTACGTGCACCTCACGCCGCGAGCTTTTATCCAACAAGGTACAGACCGTCAATGATTTGGGCTTGCGCGTGGAGAGGAAATCGAGCACGCTGGCGATCGTCCGCCCACTATCGATAATATCCTCGACCAGGATAACATTTCGACCACTGACGATCGAGTTTAAATCCAGGGTTATTCGCACCTGTCCGGATGATGACCTATTCCCGACCCCATACGAAGAGACAGCCATGAAATCAATGCTATGCGGGATAGTGATGTGGCGCATCAGATCCGTCAGGAACATGACCCCGCCCCGCAGGATACAGACCAATAAGAGATCTTCTCCGGCATAATCGCGACTGATCTGTTCGCCTAATTCAGCGATGCGCCGCTGTAACGGCTCGGGCTCGATCAACACATCCCCCAGGAATTCATGATAATCTTGCATTTCAACCTCTAGTTCGAGATTCGGGATCCCCCCGGGGAACTTCGTGATGCTCACGACAGCGAGCTTCATACATCTCCGCGGCGCCAACAATCACAACTGGGTCATTGTACCGAGCGGGTTTCCCATTTACCAGGCGCTGGGTGCGAGTCGCTGGTTCTCCACAGACCATGCAAATCGCTTGCAGTTTGTCGACCTTTTCGGCCTGAGCCATCAACTGCGGCATCGGGCCAAAGGGTTCATGACGGAAGTCGGTGTCTAAGCCGGCAATGATAACCCGCAAGTTTTTTTGCGCCAGGATCTGTACAATGTTAATGATCTCATCATCGAAAAACTGCGCCTCGTCGATCCCGACCACGGTGGTATCCGCATCCAGGCGGTTAAGGATTTCAGCCGCACAGTCGATCGGCAACGCATCGAAGTCGCTTCCGGCGTGAGATTTCACTTTTTGAATATCGTACCGGTTATCGATGGTGGGTTTGAACACCTGAACTTTTTGCCGGGCAATCGTCGCCCTCCGAAGACGGCGAATCAGCTCATCGGTCTTCCCACTAAACATGGATCCACAAACGACTTCGACAACGCCAGAATGATGTATCATTGCTTTTTGTGGAGCCTCCTTGTGCTGAAATTGGAGTTGGAAGTGAGACACACACATTCCAGGGATTGGACAAGAACAGGCAGATGCGTATGCATCTGCCTGTTAAGTGTACATGATAAGTACCCGATTCGGTAAGGGTCAGACAGTAATTTCCTCAGCCGCGGCGGGAAGGTCATAGCCGAGCTGGCGGAGATGTTTCTTCAAGTCGATCAACGACTTGCGGCCAAATCCTTCCACTGCGAGAAGTGCATTCTCGCCCTGGTTGAGTCGATCGAGCACCTGGCCAACGGTTGTCAGGCCAGCTTTGACCAAAGCATCGGTTGGACGATTTCCTAACCCTATTTCAGCTACGGGCCGAGCAGGGGAGGTGCGCTCGTTCTCACGGGCGGATTGCTGGTCGACAAAGCTCTGGCGGGCTTGTAGCTTCTTGTAGAAGCGGTCCACCTGGCCTTCGATGTCGATCAAACGCTGCTGTTGGCCGGTAAAGAATGGATGACACTTGGAACAAACTTCTGTGCGGATTACCTTGCGGGTAGAACCCGTAGTCCAGGTATTCCCGCAGGCGCAGATCACCTGTGCATCCGGATAGAACGTTGGGTGAATGCCATTTTTCATTTTCTAACACAATCCTTTCCCCTTGAAGAACGCCTCAGCTCTCGCTTGGGAATCTATTCCTGAAACAAAAGCTCGTCAGCCGAATTCGTTATCCAGCCGCCGGTTCAGTTATTTCAGCCGGGACAACATGGACGCGTTTTTGGCCGTTCGGAAGGGTCTCGAAAACCACCACACCATCCGAGACCGCGAACAGGGTATCGTCCTTACCAATATCGACATTCGCACCGGGTTTAATATGGGTACCCCGTTGGCGAACCAGGATGTTCCCTGAAATCACAATTTCGCCGCCATATTTCTTTACACCCAGGCGTTGGCCGTTTGAATCACGGCCGTTACGAACAGAACCACCACCTTTTTTATGCGCCATGTTTGCTACTCCACAGAAATTGATTCGATCTTCAGGCGGGTATATTTCTGGCGATGTCCTGTCTTGACCCGGTAGCGCTTCTTGGGGCGATACTTGAAGACAATCAGCTTGGGACCCTTGGTTTGCTCCACTACTGTGGTCATCACCCGTGCGCCCGATACCAGCGGCGTTCCAACGGAAACCGATTCTCCGTCGACAAACAGCAGAACGTCCATCAGTTCCACCTGCTCACCGGCCTGCAGCGGCAACACATCGACTTCGATGGTACCACCCTCGGCGACGCGAAACTGTTTGCCGCCGTTTTCAATAATCGCATACTTCATCGATTCTCTCCAATCTTCACTTCGCCGGGCGACCCGCGCAGGTTGCGCAAGAGCACGGGGAAGTTGGGGATACATGTAGATACCCCAGCAAATCCTGCCGGGGCAAGGCAAGGATACATTATACCGGCCTAATCCGAGTCTGTCAACAACCAGTTTTACAAAATCAATTCCGAACCGGGTTCAGGTCTCTTTATGGGCTGTTCTCAATTTACGAGCGTCCCCTTCTCGAACGGTCACCCCGGCCTGGTCTAAATGCTCCAGAAAAGCCTGGGCATATTTGCGCGTGGTGCCAAACCGGTCGCGGAACTGTGCTAGTGTAATTGAACCGTTTTGCTCGATGTGCCGGCGCACTCCCTCGGCCATCTGCAAATAATCTACACTCCGAAACACTACCTCTGAGGAGACGGGCGTCAACTGCCCAGCCTCGACCAACGCGTTATACACGTCCTCCCCCACTTCCGACTGGAGGACCTGGATGGTCGGTGGTGCGAAGGGCGAGGAGGCAAACTGATCCAGGCAAATCTGCACTCTTTCCTGCTGTGCAGGTGTGAAGCGTACCTGAAAGTCCGGTCTGGACAGGATAACACCCATCTCCACCACTTGCTGCGCTTGCACCAAAGTCCGCACGATGGCGTTGCTGACCCTGGTTGTCAGTTTCATGCGGCTCTTGAACTCTTCCCGGGGCATTCCCCGCCGGAGTGGGAAGCTGTGGTGGTATGCCTCGATAAGCTCGAGCGCCTTGACAGCCAAACGCTCCCATTGATGATGAGCCAATGCCAAACCGTCCGCATCCGGCGAACCATTTCCACCTTCCAGGAGCAACAGACTCCCCGCTGCAATGAGAGCCGTCAGGGCTTGAGAAGCTACCTCGGAATCCAGGCGGGCGCGCTGTACGATCTCGCGTAGTGGGGCGGGGCCAAGGGCAGCACTAGCTTCTAACAGTACATCCTCTGGGGAACCTGCACGCAGAGCTTGCAAGCTCGCCAGTACCGCTGGAGAGAAACGTTTATGCCGCTCTTGCGGCCGCGGATCTAGAACCATCCCGCCTCCCAATGTTTCACCCGGGGACGGTCGCCGCAGGATATACCGGTCGCCACGCTGTGCCACGACTGGTTCCCGTAATTCCAGTTGCAGCCCACCTTCCTGGCCAGGTTCTAGCACATCCACCCCGAGCAGGCGCACCCGAGCCAGTACCTCGGCAGTGCCCAGGAAGAGTTTGACCTCGCTGGAATGCTTCAGGGCTCCTGCAGCATCAGGTAGCAGGCGGAACTGTACATCCAACCAGCGTGCAGACTGGTAGCGTCCAGGTTGGGCAATCACCGCTCCGCGAGCGATCTGGTCGACATTCACTCCGGCGATATTGATCGCTGTCCGGCTACCCGGGACAGCGGTTTCGACTTTGCGATTGTGGGTTTGTAAACCACGAATGCGCCCGTGGATACCACTAGGCAGGATCTCGACCTCCTCACCCACTTGGAAATGCCCATCCGTCAACGTGCCGGTCACGACCGTGCCGAAACCCGGCATGATGAAAACACGATCCACCGGTAAGCGTGCCCGTCCCAGGTCGGCGCGCGGCTCGCTTTGCGCCAACACTTCACTCAGGCGGTCCAGCAGTTCCCCTAACCCCGCACCGGTGCGGGCAGAGATGCGCACAATCGGGGCTTGCGCAAATACCGTTCCCTGGACGATCTGCTTCACATCTAACTCCACCAGGTCGACCCATTCCTCATCCTCAATTAGGTCGATCTTGGTCAGCACAATCACCCCGCCCGGCACTTGCAGCAGATCAAGGATGGCCAGGTGCTCGCGTGTTTGCGGCATAACGCCTTCATCTGCTGCAACCACGAACAGCGCCGCATCAATTCCCCCAACGCCAGCTAACATGTTCTCGATAAAGTCGCGATGGCCGGGCACATCCACGATGCCGATGGTTTCCCCCCCGGGCAGCGTGAGAGAGGCAAACCCCAGGTCGATGGTCATCTCCCGGGCGCGTTCTTCCTTTAACCGGTCGGGGTGGGTACCGGTTAAAGCAGCGATGAGGGTCGATTTTCCGTGATCGACATGTCCGGCGGTGCCAACTACACGCATACTGCCGACCTCACTCGTTAGCTGGAGTGATTGAAGGTCTTTTCGTAAGTAGCCATCCACTCATGCGCCAGGGTCAATAAGGCTTGCAAGCGTTTCTCTGTTTCTTCATTAATCAAGACGATCGCATCTTGCAACTCCTGGGTAGCATCTTCCAATCCGGCAAATCGCCCAATGATCTTCTCGAACTGGCGTCCCACATCCCGTCCTTGTTCTTCGTGAGCGATGGAATAATTTGTCCACCGTTTCTGATCGTCTGCTTTGAAAGAGGTCCAATCCTGACGGAAGCGGTCTTCCGATAATCGCTGCATCTCGGTGATTTCATTGATCCGTCGCTCGATACGATTGGTGACCTCATCCAAGGCATCCTGGGAGTGTTTCACAGCTCGGTGAGTAGCATCCAAACTTTGAAGTTGAGTATCCAGCCCGGATGCCCGTTTCTCAACTGCTTCGAAACGCACCAACCAATCTTTCCAGGCTCTTTCGCGCTCAGCCTGGATGAGGGTTTGTTTTTCAAGGAAAGTAGCCTGGGCAGCGCGGCGTTCATTTTCCGCGACAGCCAGTTCACTCATGCGGGTTTCGAGCTTGCGTAATTGGTCGGAGGTAAGATCTACTTTCCCCCGCTGTTCTTCTGTCCGTTTTCGCAAGGCAGAGACTTCACCCAGCAGATCATTCAAGCGTTTATTTTCTGTTCGCTGCCCTTCTTCAAGCAGCCGCAACATGCGCTTATACTCATCGTCATTCCTACGGTTTTCCACCACCTTAACCCCGGTCTCTTCGATGAGGCGGGTTAAGCGGTAGTCCTCTTCTAACCGGGCCTGAACTGCCTTTTTGAGCTCGGGAATGGGATCCAATCCCTTCCTGACCTCATTAATCGATTTGGTCAGGGCATCAATTTCCACACGGCGCACCTTTTCAGTCTCGCGTTCGTGTTCGCTGCGTAACCTCTCAATCGCTTCCAGGTTACGATTCGCATCCACCCGAATCTGAACAAGGTTACCTTCCAGGGAATCAAGCCGTGAAAGGCTAGCCGCCAGACGAGAGATTTCCCCACTAACCTGCTTGATCCCTTGGCTGAGCGCCGGTAGCCCCCCTTCCATTTCGGCTATGCGCTTCTCCAGGGTGGCGATGGCGGTTTTATCTCGGCGATGTTCGTCATCCAGCCACTCCAAACGCTTGATGATTTGTTCCAGGTCCATTCTGCATCCTTTATGGATAAGCGGGGTAAGTAAGTTCGATCTACGAAAATTATACCATCCGCCATATTCTACCTATGGTAACAGGTTGGTGTAAGCTTTTGCGATGTTCAACATCGCTGGAAAAAACCACTGTGGTTGGATACCCACAATCAAAATCGCCAGGCACCCAACCGCAATCAGGCTATACCGGACCCACGGAAGATGGTGATCGACAGGCCAACTTTCCCCGGAGAATAAGAAGACGATTGACCGTAACGATCCGATTCCCAGACCCAGCATACCGACCAAAGACCAGGTGACTGCCTGGGTGGATTGCTGAGCAAGATTCTCCCAAAGAGCGAGCCGAGGTGGGAAGCCCGCCAAGAGGGGAAGACCCACCACCGACAGGCTGGCTAGAATGACGCTACTGGCCAGGAATGGATCTTTTCGGCCATAACCTGAGATCCTCGAAAAGTTGAGCGATCCTACCCTTTCGCGAAGTAGGGAGAGCGCCAGCGCCCATACCCCTAAGCCGAGCGCCCTGGGCAGGAACAGCATGCTGAACACCAATAACCCATTCTTCGGTCCCAAACCTAGAGCCAAGAGCGAAGTCCCGGTTTCCATAATGGTCGCGTACCCGAAAATGCGGCCCAGATGGCGTTGGAAGGCAGCCCAAGCTCCACCGGTGACGATCATGATTACCCCGGTTAGGCGGAGAACGTCAAACAGTTGGGGGTAATCACGTAACCAGGAGTATTGATCCAGGAAGTCCACCCCGAAAAGCAGCACCACTGTGGAAAGGATCAGTAAAACAAAACCAGCCACGTAGGGGTGATTTTGTTCTGCCAGTAGTGGTATCCACGCGTAAAATGGAAAAATCGCCAGGAAGAAAGCAAAGCCCAAACCCAGCAGGGCCACCACCCGTAGGGTAATCGCCACGTCTGTATTCCCGGCCTCCAATCCAGAGAGCATCCATCCGGTGAACAAAATGAAGGGCATTGCCAGGGTTTGGAAGATCAGATACCGCAGAACGCCCTGGTGGACCGGTTCACCTGGAGGCGCCAGCATCGGGATGCTAACCAGAACCGCAATTTCGATCAGCAACGCCGCATATAAGAAGGGCTCAACCGCCAGCGCAGCAACTAGAAGGGCCACCATTCCAAGCGCAAGCGGGGCAAACAGGTTGTTCACATGGGCGGTGAGTGCACCAATGAACCAGAATGCTGAAATCAAGTAAATCAAGACCAACAGGTAGCGGTCTGTCGATGGGAGGATAAAACGCCGCCCCAGCAGGGTAAACGTATCGCTTATCCGCAGTGATATCGGACCCAACGTCAGTGTTTCGCCAATTGGCAAAATGTAGGCCAGACCTGCCAGAGTCAAGAGGATGATAATGCCAAGGTCGAGGCTGAACCTCCTGAACCGATTGAGAGCAAATAACCCTATGGCAACGATTGCCGGGACAAGTATCCAGATAATCGGGGCACTCATGCCGGCTCCTCGGGACCATTGAGACCCATCAGATAACTGCCGGCTAACGCAAGCCCAAGCGTGACCGCCGCTAACAATCCTGCCACCAGCACTGAAAACTCGACGGCTGCATAAAGCACCTCAAAACCAGCCAGCACAGTCAATAAACCTAGCGTTACTCGAAAAGGACGGGCGGTCATCCCTAACTGCAGCAAGCCAATCCCAATTAAGGTCAGGCCACCCTGAAGCGTGGTAATGTCGATCCCGGGCAGCCACGCAGAGACTTTTGGAGCCACTGAGAACGCGATCAATAAAACCATCCCTGCCGCCAACAAGCGGAAGATACGACCGGTGCGCAGCCCGGACTCTTCTTCCATCACACGTTCTCCAATCTGGCTCAAGCCAAGAACGGCGCCAGCCATCCAGCCGGCCACCAGTTTGACCACCGCCAGACCCAGCGGCCAATGCTGCATAACCAGGATCATCACAACCAGGTATTGCAATGAGAGAGCCCCAATACTCCAGCGCCAGTCCTGGCTGATTAAGATCACCAACGAAGTCACGACCAACACACCCACCAACAAGGCGCTAATCAATCCTGGGATCATGGGTTCCGGCTTCCTTGCAAGAAAGTAATCACCAGGGTGAGCAATAATAACGCCCACAGAACTGCCCCATCTCCTTCCAGGATGGCTGTTAGTCCATCAATAACCTTCCCTAACCCGGTAAGCGCCAGCCAGATCAAGCGGTAGAACCATTCCAACCGAAAAAGAGCGTTAAACCCACGTAAAAGGCCACCAAACAGAGGGTTTACCCAGGCTACCATTGGGGAGGTGGTCAAGATGGGCATCCATGCTGGTTGAAAAATGCGGAGAACGAGGGATGTGGCGAGGAGCGCACTTGCTATCACCCCTGCCCACCACACACCCGGTTCACGAGACCCGGGCCAGCCTGCAATGACCTGGATTACCTGAACTACCGGGATCACCGAAAGGCCAAGGGGATAAATCCCCCGCACCCATGGTTCCATTGTGCCCAAAGAGTCACCTGGCCGCAACGCCTGGCGCGCATAACCAAGCATAAATAGGAGAACAGAGATAAAAAACAAGCCACCCAGCTCAGGCAGCGGTCCTGCTATCAAAAGTCCATGCCATCCACTGGCAGCAGGTGAGTAAGGAACGCCGGAGAGTCCCCATAGTCCCAAAATCCACCAGAAAGATAGCCTCGGGGATCGTGCTGAGTACAGGAAGAGCAATCCCCCGGGGAGAAGGAGAACAGTCCCCCAGGCCATACTACCGGCTGAGTCACTCCGGATAACGCAGGCGACAGCCAGAGCTGCAAACCCGATCATCCAATAAGGCCGCCCATCAATTTCGTCAGAGGCAGTGATCCACATCAAACTACTGAACAAAGCGGCGATAACGGTCAGGGTCAGCAAGGAGGGCATCCACTCCAGTGGAACCAGCCTGTCAGGCAGGCGAGCCAGCATCGCGAGGGCGGAGGCAGCGGGGATCAGGCGCAGCAGGCTGCCGATCCCTCGACGCATGCGTGGTTCTGAAGCAAATGGCAAGTGCAATGGAAAAACTCCCAGGCGCAGCCCGGCTCCCAAGAGGAAAAACAATCCCGAACCGGGTTGGATGGCCGAATATTCAAGCGGTTCCCCAGGCAGGTGGCTGATGATAATCCCCCAGAGGACGAAAATGCTTCCGAGTGTGCGCGCGGCATAAGCAATGACGCTGCGCGTGCTGATTCTCTGAGTGGAATCGCTTCGTAGCATGATGGCGAGTTCCACCAGATCGAAGATCGTCCAGGTCATCAGTAGGGTGACCGGATTGGCAGCCATGATACTTAGCATGCCCAGGGCGCCTAATATCAACGCTCCAGACCAGGCCACCACACTACTTTGGTACTGCCCGCGCGCAGAAGCTGTTAGAATAACCGCCAATACCAAAGAGAGGACGCTGAGGCCATAAGCCCAGGCGACTCGATCTAGGGTAAACGTCGGGGTAACTTCGAGCAATGGCGCAGGCTGCCAGGCCGGCAATGTCACCATCAACGGAAGGTTCAAGCGCAAAGCGGCTACGCCGATCCAGCTCACCAGAGCAGCTACCACGGCGATCACCCAGAAGAACGTAAATTCAGGGCGCATCCAGCGGATCAAGAGGAGCGCAACAGCAGTAACCAGCAGCAGGATGACCGGCAGCAGAATTAGCATGTGGTATATGAAAAATAGACCGGGGATCCCCCGGCCCTATCGGTTTTGATCTGGTTTACAGTACCGGCGCATACGGAAGTCGCTTTAGAAACCTACCCATCCCAGGGCTGCCAAACCAGCGATCACCATCAACAATCAGGGCGCCGCGCAGGAATACTTTTTCTGGATAGCCGACCAGGTCCCAGCCCTCGTACAAATTGTAATCCGTCCGGTGCCTGGCATGGGCGACGCCATAAGTGACCCGTTTCTCCGCATCCCAAATGACCACGTCGGCATCTGAGCCGGGCGCCAGAGTTCCTTTGCGTGGATACAAACCGAAGATTTTCGCCGGGTTGGTGCAGTTGAGCGCGACGAATTGGTTGGGGGTCAGATGGCCAGCCCGCACGCCATAAGTCCACAGCACCGGCAAGCGATCGCCCACCCCGGGCAGGCCGTTGGGAATCATGGTGAAGTCATTCTTGCCAAGTTCTTTTCCTGGGATTGCGACCGGGTTGCCCTCATACAGAATTGGCTCCGTCCCATTGTAAAAGAAGGGGCAATGATCCGTCCCAATGCTCTGGATGGTGCCATCCTCCAGGCCTTTCCAGATGCGCATATTATCTTCCTGGGTACGCATGGGTGGGGAGCAGATCCATTTGGCGCCGTCCGGCCGGCGTAGCTCATCGATGGTGAAGAACAAATATTGCGGACAGGTTTCACCCATAACCGAGACGCCCTTCTCGCGGGCGTAGCGGAGCTGGTCAACTTCTCCAGCAACGTTCACGTGCACGATGTAGAGAGGCGCATTGCCAGCCTGAGCTGCTAGAGCAGATGCACGCAAAACCGCTTCGACGGCCCCCCAGGCTGGACGTGTGAGAGCATGCCATTCGGGGGTAATGTAGCCCTGCGCCAGAGCATCTTCAACCAGTTGTTCGATGACATCACCATTTTCGGCATGAACCATAGTTAGGAGACCGTGCTCTCTGGCGATGCGCAGGACTTTAAATATCTCCCCATCTTGTAACCGTAGCCGGTGATTATATGCAGTGAAGACTTTCAGGCTGGTGATACCCTCCTGCACCAGGCCCGGAATCTGGGCGGCGATATCGCGATCCAGGTGGGTGATATTCATGTGAAAGCCGAAATCGACAGCGGCTTTATGATCGGCTTTGGCGTGCCAGGCAGCTACATTAGCAGACATGGAAGGGGTGTCTTGCGAGACGAAGTCCAGAACGGTGGTGGTCCCTCCGAAAGCTGCCGCCTTGTGGCCGGTATAATGGTCATCGGAGGATACTGTGCCGAACATGGACAGCTCAAAATGAGCGTGCGGATCAACCCCTCCTGGAAGAATGAGCTTGCCGTCTGCGTCAATGACCTCATCGGCAGAGGTGATGAGATTTTGCCCGATTGCGGCAATCCGTTCACCTTCGATGCGGATATCGGCCTGAAACGTTTCTGCGGCAGTGATCAGTGTACCATTTTTTATCACAATCGTCATAGAGCGCCTTCATCACGAGCGGGCTTTTTCGCTTTCCCCGGAGGATAAACAAATCCAAACAATTCCAGGATAGCCGGGTCCAGGGCAAGCTCAGGTAACTCGTTAGTGTGGTAGCTGCCACCCTGCAACGCACGCTCGCGCAATGAAGACCATAGCACTTCACGTTCATCCGAGTGCACAACCAGGTCGTTGATTGACCGCGCGAGCCGCAAGTACTCACCGGTAGTATAGAAAAATGTAATCCGGCGCCAACGACCCGCGGGAATCGGTTCAGGAAGGGTGACCAATGCCCCCAATTGAATCTTGTAGTACTCTTCACCAGCTCGCGGATGATTGCTTTCATTACGGAGCAGATCTTCGCGAGTGGTCAGCTCGTGCCCGCACACTGGAGCGATATGCCGGATTTGCCAGCGCTGCTCTTCACCAAAGGCTGCCGTCTGGTAGAACGCCAAGTAATCCACATCGACCACCTTGGGAGCCC
>JAQTMA010000123.1 GCA_028714615.1 Anaerolineaceae bacterium
ATGTTACGGCATTAACACCAGGCCGAGATTGCAGCAGACGACAATTCTCTTCTCGCGCAGAGGCGCAGAGGCGCTGGGGAAAAAATGATTAAAAACCTCTGCGCCCCTGCGCCTCCGCGCGGTGATAGAAGGTTCTCACGCAGAGGAGCGGGGGCGCGGAGGGAAGGCATTTTTTGTTTTCTTCCCTCCGGAAACAAAATCCCGGGTTGGTGCTCAACCTTTCCCATATCCAATACCCGGGAGTTCCAGGTTGGGTTTCGGTTAGGCATGAGCATTCTCCCCGAATTACCGGGCTCAACCTTCAACCCAACCTACAAATTCCTGTAGCCCTGGCAGGTGTGGGCCGGGGGGCAGGCGTGAAGGGCGGCGCCAGGGGTGGAGAAAGAGGGGGTCTCTTGTCCTTCTTTGCGTCTAGTGGCTCTGCGCGAGAACCCACTCTTCCAATTGTCTCCCCGGGGAACGGGGTTTGGTCAAATAACCCCGATTTGGCGCGATGGGATCGGTACTTGCCTGGAGGTGGGGGTATGACCAACCCGCAACTCGGCTACAACAAATCCACTCCTTGAATGCCGGGGCGATTCCCATGTACTTGAGTTGTTAGACAATTGACAGGCGCGGAACGAGGACTATAATACTACTGGTTCGGATACATGCAGCTCTTGTAAGGTGTTTACCTCTCCATTTGACAATAAGCCGGTGTTGGGCTGTTTATTCTGACAACTGGCTTTACACAGGTTCGCCAACCTATTCAATTCACGAAGGAGAAAAGAGATGCGTAAAATTTCCCTGCTTTTTTTCGTACTTACACTCGTTATAGGACTGATCGGTGCAGGCTGTGCGCCCGCCACACCTGCGGCCACGACTGCGCCGGCTGCAGGAACCACTCCGGCTGCCAGCACCTTCAAGATGGCTGCCATTTTCCCGGGCGTCATCACCGACGCGGACTATAACACCCTGGCGTATATCGGCCTGACCTCCGTACAGAGCGATCTGGGTGTCGCTACGGCTTACTCGGAGAGCGTGGCTGTACCGGACGTCGATCGCGTGATGCGCGAGTACATCGACCAGGGTTTCAATATCATTTGGACGCATGGCGGCCAATTCATCAACCAGACTGTCGAGCTGGCCAAGGCGTTCCCGAACCTAGTCTTCATTGGCGAAGGCGACGCTGCGGTCAAAGATCCGCCCGCGAACCTGTGGGTCATCGATCGCAATTTCCACACTGGTTTCTATGCAATCGGCGCCCTGGCCGGCAAGCTCACCAAAACCGGGAAGATCGGCTACATCGCCGGGCAGACATTGCCATTCTCCTATGCCGAAGTCCATGCTATGCAACAAGCCCTCAAGGATCAGAATTTGAAGGTCGAGCTCAAGACGGTATGGACTGGGGATTTCAATGATCCCACCAAAGCGCGCCAGGTCGCGGATGCGATGATCGCAGATAACGTCGATGTGCTGGTCGGTTCCCTCAACCTGGGTATGTTCGGCGTATTCGAATCGGTCAAGGCTTCGGATAAATCCATCCTGGTGACGGCCAAGTACACCGATAAAAGCTCTTTCGCCCCTAAAAATGTCGTGACCTCCCTGCTCTATGATTTCAAGGGCCCGATGAAGGAAATCGTCGGCAAGATCATGAAAGGTGAGAAGGGTGGCTATTATCCATTAGGCTTTGCCACCGGCGTCGCACTGCAGTCACCGCTTCAGAACGTCCCGACGGATACACAGGCCTACATCGACGGCATCGTCAAGGACCTGAAAGACGGCAAGATTACGGTCGTAAAGGATACCACCGCGGTTAAATGACGGATCAATGACAGAAGCTGGTTCAACCATTCTTGAAATGAGGGGCGTGCACAAATCCTTCGGGACGAGTGCCGCCCTTAATCATGTCCAGTTCGAGCTGAAAGCCTGTGAAATTCACGGGCTGCTCGGTGGAAACGGTGCTGGCAAAACCACCTTGATGAACATTCTGTACGGTCTCTACCGCATGGACTCAGGCGAAATTGTCTTGCACGATCAACCGGTGGAAATCCTGTCGCCACGGGATGCTATCCAGCACGGCATTGGGATGGTCCACCAACACTTCCTTCAAATCCAGAATTTCTCAGTCATTGAAAATGTCGTTCTGGGCAGCGAGATCAAGAACAAGCTGACCATGAACCTGGAAGCTGAAGAGAAGAAATTGCGTGAGCTGTGCGAGCGTTTTGGACTGGAGATCGACCTGGACTCCGTCGTGGAAGACTTACCGATGGGGACGCGCCAGAAGGTGGAGATCCTCAAAGCCCTCTATCGTGGGGTCGAGGTCCTCATCCTGGATGAGCCAACCACCAATTTGACTCCCCAGGAGGTGGATGATCTCTTCCAATCCCTGCGGGTGATGGTCACAGCCGGGATGAGCATCGTCTTCATCACCCACAAGCTGCGTGAGGTCTTGAGTGTGTGCGACCGGATCAGCGTTTTGCGCAACGGTGAAAACGTCCTAACACTCAAACGCAGTGAAGCCACGGAAGAGGCGTTTATCCGTGGTATGGTGGGCGATGAGATGAAGATCGAAGACAGCGTAATCTTCGCAGAGGTTGACAAGGTCCTCATTGAGCGCGAGGTGGGTGAGCGCAGCGTGCTCAACATGGAGCGTGTTTGCCTGACCACCTCGGACAACCTGCCTGCCCTGAATAACATTACGCTCGAAATCCACGAGAAAGAAATTCTGGGGATCGCAGGTGTGGCAGGCAACGGCCAACGGGAACTGGCCGAGGTCATCTTTGGGGTTCAGCCGGCAACCAGCGGGACGATCCTCCTGAACGGGGAAGAGATCAACGGTAAAGCCACCCAAGAGCTGCTCGCGGAGGGCATCGCGTATATCCCTGAAGATCGCATGCACGATGGGTTTTTACCCAAGGGTAACCTGGCGCAAAACTTGATCCTGGGTCATCACAAGCAAGAACCCTACAGCGCCAAAGGTTTTATGAATTGGAAGAAGGTCTTTGCGATGTCTTGGGATCTTATCCGGCAGTACAACATCAAAACTTCCGGACCTGGCGAGGCGGGTGGGAACCTGTCGGGTGGCAATATCCAACGCGTCCTGATCGCCCGGGCGTTCTCTCGCCCATCGAAGTTGTTGATCATGCACAATCCTACCCGGGGACTGGATATCCCCTCGATGGACTTTGTGTATAACCGGCTGCTGGAGCGGAAACAGCAGGGCACAGGCATCATTCTATTATCGGAAAACCTGGATGAACTGCTGTTACTGTGTGACCGCATTGCTGTCGTTTACCGGGGTGAGATCGTCGGCGTGCTCGAGCGCAATAAGTTCGAAAAATATGAGATCGGGAGAATGATGAGCGGTGTCAGAACGAACGACTGAAATCACTCCGAAACCCGGATGGAGAATGGACGCGCTGGCTCGCCAGCTCGCTCCTTACGGTATTGCTGTTGTAGCTTCATTGGTCGCGGTAGGTATCATCATTGCAGCCATGGGCTACGATGTGCTGCGCGCCTACACAACCATTCTCTTCACCTCTTTCCGCACCCCCAACGGCTTCATCCAGACACTGCTCAAGTTTGTTCCATTGACCTTGCAGGCGCTGGCGTTTACTGTGCCCCTGGCGGCTGGTAAATTTAACATTGGCGGCGAAGGCCAGCTCATCGTCGGTGGGATCGGCGCCGCAGCGGTGGGCATCATATTCCCTTACTTGCCCCCGGTGGTGCTGATTCCGTTGATCCTCCTGGCCGGAATCATCTGTGGCGGCATTTGGGGGTTGATCCCGGGCTGGTTGCTCTATCGCTTCCAGATCAACGAGATCCTCACGACCGTCTTATTGAATTTCATTTCCTTCAGCTTGATCGACTACGTGGCCACCGAAGTTTGGCCGGATACGTCCGCCGGTCACCCGATGACCATCCCGATTGGGTCGAACGGTTTCCTGCCCATGCTGGTGTCCAATCCACCGCTGCACTCAGGCTTGATTCTGGCGATCCTGGTAGCCGTTGGGGTGTACATCTACACCAATCGCACGACCAGCGGGTATGAATTGATCGCGACAGGCGCCAACGCACGCGCTTCCCGGGTCTTTGGCATCCATACCAGCACCATGTTTGTGCTGGCCCTCGTCATTGCCGGCGCTCTCGGCGGACTCTCAGGCGCCATCGAGGTGGCAGGGGGACGGCATAACCTGATCGTGGGGATGCAGTCCAACTTCCTGGTGCTGGGCTTGATCATTGGATTGATTGCTCGCGGAAACAACCTGGCGGTGCCTTTCGTGGCTTTCTTCATCGCGGTATTGGAGGTGGGATCCAGCGCCATGCAGCGTACCATCGGCATCCCCGGGGAGATGTCGTTGATCATCGAAGCGTTGGTATTGGTATTTGTGTTGTTATCCGACGTGGTTCGGATCAGGAAGCGCTAGGCGTCGATGGGAAATCTCGAATTAATCATACTGGCCTTTATTAAGCTGCTGCTGCTCAGCATGGTACCCTACGTGTTAGCTGCCCAGGGAACGATGCTGGGTGGGCGTACCGGGGTATTCAACGTTGCCCAGGAAGGCATCATGTTGGTGAGCGCTTCGGTGGGCTTCCTGGTAGCCTATAAAACCAGCAGCCTGACCACGGGCGCCATCAGCGCCGTGCTCACCGGTGGAATTTTCGGCCTGGCGCTGGCGTATTTCACCACGACGTTGAAAATGGATCAGTTCGTGATCGGCCTGGCTTTGTTTTTCCTGGGCGTTGGTCTCTCTACCTTGCTGCCCAAGCTGGTGATCGGCATTACGCTCAACCCGCCCTTGATCCCCACGCTGAAGGACCTCCCCATCCCATTCCTTAGCCAGATTCCGGTGATCGGTCCGGTCTTGTTCAACCAAAACATCCTGGTGTATGTTTCGATCTTGCTGTCGATCTTCCTTTGGTATTTCCTATTCAAAACCAGCTACGGGCTGGAGCTACGCTCGGTAGGAGAGAATCCTATGGCAGCCGACAGCCTGGGCGTGAACGTGGTGCGCAGCCGCTATTTCACGTCGATCGTAGGGGGAATGCTGATGGGTTTGGCGGGCGTCTATTTGCCGATGGTGTATACCGGTACCTTCACTGCCGACATGGTGCGCGGGCGTGGATGGATCGCCATCGCCCTGACCTTCTTCGGCGGATGGAGCCCGATCCCGATCTTCTTCGGTTCGCTGTTCTTTGCAGCCATCGACGTGCTGGCCTCGCAAGCGCAAGTTGGCGGCATCGCGATCCCCTACCAGTTCCTGCAAATGCTGCCGTTCATCGCGACCATCCTGGTGATGATGGTGTCGTTCCGCCGCGCGCGCGTCCCGGGATACCTGGGTCAGAACTACGATCGGGAAAAGCGGACAGTCGTTTAGAGAATAGCTTAACCCCGCTGCATGTGATTGGCCTATCCTGATCACGGTTCCTTAATACCTTCCCCGCTCTTCGGGCTGGACCGGGCAAATCAGCTCGGCTTCACTGGCGAGAATGATGCGCACAGCGCAAGCTTTATATTCCGGGATCAATGCTTGCGGGTCAACCGCATCAATGGTCAGTAAGTTGGCGGCTGCCTCAGAAAAGTGGAAAGGAATAAAGACCACGCCGGGTGTGGTCTTTTCCGTCACGGTGGCGCGCAGGACGATCGAACCGCGCCGCGATGTGACGCGGACGGGCTGCCCGGTATGGATGGACAGGGAAGCAGCGTCAGTGGGGTTGATCTCCACGAGCGCTTCGGGGTAGAGTTCGTTCAGGTCTGAGTTACGGGTGAGCGAACCGCCATGCCAGTGCTCCAGCACCCGCCCGGTGGTGAGAATCAAGGGATACTCGGCGTCCGGCATCTCCACCGAGGGATGGTAGTCAAGCGGGTGGAACTTGCCCCTGCCGCGGGGGAAGTCGTGCGTAAATAAATACGGAGTGCCGGGATGGTGGTCGTCCCACACCGGGGTCTGCAGGCCTTCGTCCTCGATGCGCCCGTATTTGACGCCAGCGTACTCGGGAACCAGGCTGGCCATTTCTTCCAGAATTTCCGATGGGTGGGTGTAGTTCCAGCCGGCGGATTGCGGGCGACCCAGACGCTGCTCGATACGGCGGGCCAGGTCGCACACGATCTGCCAATCTGCCCGGGCTTGCCCGCGTGGGGGAATTGCCTGGCGCACGCGCTGTACACGCCGGTCTGTGTTGGTGAAGGTACCCTCCTTTTCTGCCCAGGATGTAGCTGGCAGAAATACGTCCGCATAGGCTCCGGTTTCGTTGATGAACAGGTCTTGGGCGACCAGGAACTCCAACTGTTCGATCTCCTGGCGAGTATGGTTCAGGTTGGGTTCCGACATCATCGGGTTCTCGCCCATCACCAACAGTGCACGCACCCCACCAGCTCCTACCGAGCCGAGGATTTCGGTGGTGGTCAGGCCGAGCTGGCGATTGAGGCCACCCGGCTCGATATTCCAGGCTTGCTCGAACTTGGTCGCAGCCGCTTCGGTATCTACGCGTTGGTAACCGGGGTAGTGCCAGGGCATCACCCCCGAATCGGAAGTGCCTTGCACGTTGTTTTGACCACGCAGTGGGTTCAGCCCGGTACCCTCCCGTCCAATTTGCCCGGTGAGCAATGCCAGGTGAATAAGCGCCATAGCGTTATCGGTGCCGTGCGAGTGCTCGGGGATGCCCAACGCCCAGTAGATGGCCGCGTTCTTGGCGGTGGCGTACAGGCGTGCGGCTTCAATAATCTGATTGCGGTCCACTCCCGAGATCTGTTCGGCATATTCCGGCGTAAACTTCTCCATCGATTCGCGGAAGGCATCGAAGTTCTCGGTGCGTTCGCGAATGAAGGTTTCATTGTACAGGTGCTCTTTCAGGATGACGTTCGCCATCGCTGAGAAGACCGGCACGTCCGTCCCAGGTTTCTCGGGCAGCCACAGCGCGGCGTAATTGACCATCTCCACGCGGCGCGGGTCGACCACGATCAGCTTCGCCCCATGCTTCCGGACGGCGGCTTTCATTTGCAGCGCGATGATGGGGTGGGTCTCGGCAGTGTTCGAGCCGGTGATGATGAAGACATCGTTGTGAATCACTTCAGCGGCGGTGTTGCTCATGGCGGAAGACCCGACTGCCATTTGCAAGGCGACGACGCTGCCGGCGTGGCACAAGCGGGTGCAGTGGTCGATGTTATTGGAGCGGAAGAGGGCGCGGAAGAGCTTCTGCAACAGGTAGTTATCTTCATTGGTGGCCTTGGCGCAGCCATAGGTGGCCAGGGCGTGCGCCCCATCCCGCCGGTATATGGCGACCAGGTGGTCGGCGACCATTTCTAGTGCTACGTCCCAGGAGACCGGCTGCCATTGCTCCAGGTCGAACGCCTGGATGCGCGCTCCGGGCTTCTGCGGTATCTTCCGCACCAGGGGAGTGGTCACGCGCTTCGAGCTGTAAATGAAATCATAACCGTAGCGGCCCTTCACGCACAAATCCCCGTGGTTGACGACCGCATCGAAGGGAGAGGTGACCTTGTAGATAAAATCGCCCTGGACGTGCAGCTCCAGCTTGCAACCCACCCCGCAGTAGGGGCAGGTGGTAGTTACAACGCGGTCAGAGTAAATCATCGGACCTCCAATATCTAGGCAACAGGTCAATGGGGCAATGAGGGAATGAGGCAATGGGGCAATGAGGCAACAAGGTGGGGGGAGCCCAACCCCCTCCCCACCTCCCCTAAATTTTGCAGGACAAAAATTTAGGGGAGGAGTCCGACGCCCTCCCCGCCTCATTGCCATGTTGCCTCATCGCCTCATTGCCTCATTCCCTTCTTCTCTTCCGCTCGACCCTTGTCTGCGCCAAAACCTCATCCATCGGTAGACCGAGCTCGAGCAGGTGCTCGCGCTTTGGTTTGAGCGCGCCTGTTGGGCATACACCCACGCATTGTCCGCAGAAGACGCAGGTACTTTCAGGCAGAGATCGGTCAAAGAAAGTACTGATTTGGGTTTGGAAACCCCGTCCTTTGAAATCGATAGCGTAGGTGTATTGGGCGTCTTCTGCGCAAACCTGTACGCAGCGCCAGCACAAAATGCATTTCGAGTAATCGCGCACGAACATGGGATTGTCATCCAGTACCGGGACTTCGCGGAGAGCAGACTCGGGGAAGCGAGTTGGATCGGCGTGGTAATCGAGCATGAAGCGGTTGATCTCAGGGGCTTCGCTCAAGTCAACGGACGAGTTGAGCAATTCCAGGATGGTACGGCGTGCGCGCTCGACGCGTGGGGTGCGCGTTTCGACTACCATGCCCTCGTTGATCGTTACTATACAAGCAGGAACCAGCACGCGTGCGCCCTGCACGTCCACCACGCAGATGCGGCACAACGCGTTGGAGGTGGTGGCTTCGTGGTAACAGATGGTCGGGATTTGAATGCCAAGCTGCTTTGCCGCCTGCAGAATGGTGGTCCCGGCCGGAAACCCCGCCGGCTGACCATCGATGGTGATGTGAATATCATCGGTCATGAGGACGCCTCATCACATTGAAAAAGGTCCGGCCAGAGTTTCATGGCGCTAAGCACAGCCGAGGCAGCGGTTTGGCCCAACCCGCACAGCGAAGAATCCGCCATCGTCCAGCCGACATCTGCCAGCCGTTCAGCGTCATCCGGTTGCGTCTGCCCTGCGGCGACCCGCCGCAGAATTTCATGCTGGCGCTGGGTGCCGATCTGGCAGGGATAGCACTTCCCGCAACTCTCGTCGGCAAAGAAGTGCGCCAGGCGCAGCAGGGTGTCGCGCAGGTCGCGAGTCTGGTCAAAGACGGTCACAACGCCCGAGCCGAGAGGCAGGCTGGCAGCGCGCAGGTCCTCAAAGGAGAGACGGACGTCCAGGTCTTTCTCGGTGGCAAAAGCCCCGGCTGCGCCGCCAAAAAGGATGGCCTTCAATCGGTGACCACCGCGGATTCCACCGGCCAAATCTTCCAAGAGGTGGCGAATGGTCACCCCGAAGGGGACCTCATAAAGGCCGGGGCGGACGACATCCCCTGAGACGCAAAACAGCTTGGGCCCGGGTGATTTCTCAGTGCCGATCTCGCGGTAACGGGCAGCGCCGTTTTGCAGAATATAGGGGACGTTCGCCAGAGTCTCGACGTTATTGATCGCAGTGGGCTTGCCGAATAGGCCGTGGGTCGTAGGGAAAGGAGGTTTGACCCGCGGGAAACCTCGCTTGCCTTCGATCGATTCAAATTGGGCGGTCTCCTCCCCGCAGACATAAGCGCCGGCGCCTCGCCGCAACTCCAGGTCGAAGCTGAAAGCAAAGCCGAGCACCTGTTCTCCCAGGAGTCCGGCGACATGCGCCTCTACAAGAGCTTGCTGCATGGATTGGTAGGCGGCGACATACTCACCGCGGATATACAGATATCCTCTGGAAGCGCCGATAGCGTATGCTGCGATCAAGATGCCTTCCAGGATCAGGTGCGGATTGCCTTCCATCAGTACGCGGTCCTTGAAAGTGCCCGGTTCGGCTTCGTCGGCGTTGCAAACCACATACTTTGGCTCGCCCATTGCCTTAGCGGCTCCCTCCCATTTCAGGCCAGTCGGAAAGGCTGCGCCACCGCGTCCGACCAGGCCGGCGGCTTTCACTTCGGCAACCACCGATTCCCGAGATTGCCGGAGGGCGCTCACCAATCCGGAATACCCACCATCTGCCCGGTATTCCTGCAGCGTGGATGGGCGCCCGCGCATACATCCTCCTGTTAAGATGTCAAGGTCGCCGCCAGCAATGACACCGGGGTGATGAGCCAGGCCGCGAGAAGGTTCGGCAGGCCTGAACTGGTCGGCATGGCCCACCGCAGTCTCGTTGACCATGATTGCTGGAGCCTGCTCACACAAGCCCAGGCAGGGGGCGCGTTCGACGGTAACTTCACCGACCCTATCGCCACCTTCAAAGTGGAAGGTAATTTCCCGGTCGATGGTCTTCATCAGGCCGTCCGCACCTGCCAGAGCACAGGCTGGGTCGCGGCATACATGGATCAGCGTTTTGCCCATAGGTTCGCGGTAAAAGAGGTGGTAGAAATCGATGACCCCATATACTTCCGATAGCGGGACACCCAGAGACTGGCCGACTTCGGCAGCAACCGGTTCGGGCAAATAGCCGTAGATGGATTGGGCCGCATGCAGCGCCGGAAGCAGCGCAGTCCGGCCCTGAGTTGCGAATTCGGGCAGGATTTGGCGTAAGGGCGTGAGATCGAAATCGGGCATTAGACCTCCAGATAAACACAGTCAACGAGGCAATGAGGCAAGAAGGCAACAAGTAATGAGGCAACGAGGCAATGCGGAACGTGGGGGGTGGGCTGCCGGGCAATTCGGTGATGGAGAGATAGCCCAAATTGGCTTATCGGTTCTTGCTTGTTACCTCATCGACCCATTGCCTCGTTGCCTCTTTCTCTTGTTGCCTTATTACCTCCTCCTCTATAATCTTCCTATGCATACTTCTCTCATTATCCAGGCCGGCGGCGAGTCGCGGCGTATGGGGCAGAACAAGGCCTTGTTGCCGTTTCTGGGCCGGCCGCTGATCCAGCGGGTTATCGAACGAGTGAAGGCATTTGGCGAGGAGGTGCTTATCACCACCAATCAGCCGGAGGACTTCGCCTTCTTGGGCCTGCCGTGCTTCCCGGATGTCTATCCAGGCCAGGGAGCGCTCTCCGGGTTGTACACCGCCTTGAGCGCTGCCGGGTACCCGCTGGTCGGGGTGGTCGCCTGTGATATGCCCTTCGCCAATCCGGACCTCTTGCGGGCGGAGCTCGACGTTGTGCTCAAGGAGGGCGTGGATGGCGCCGTCCCGCGTTCCGAGGAAGGCTACGAGCCCTTTCACGCCGTCTACCGCCGGGAAACCTGCTTGCCGGCCGTGCTCCATGCGTTGGAAGTCGGGCAGAAGCGTTTGATCTCCTGGTTCCCGGACGTGCGCTTGGCTTTCATGACACCCGAACAGATCATCAAAGTTGACCCCACTGGACTGGCTTTTTTGAACCTGAACACGCCCGATGAGTTGAACCTCGCAGAGCAGCGCGCGCGGAAATCTCAATCCGCGGATGGGACCTCCTGATTCACGCGCACTGCCTGCAAACCGCTCTCCAGGGGCGCTCCCTGGATGCGCTCTGGGTGAGTGTACACCTGGAACTGGTCCCGCCGGGCGTAGCCGACCAGGGTGATATCCCTTCCATGGGCAGCCTGGATGGAAAGCGCGTTCGGGGCGGTGTGGGAAACCACCACCGGCGTGCCGATGCGTGCGGCTTTCTGCAACATTTCGGAGCTGATGCGCCCGGTGGTGACCAGGATGCGCCGTGGACCCTGGATGCCTTCAAGGAGCAGTATACCGGCGATCTTGTCCAGGGTGTTATGTCGCCCGATGTCCTCGGCGCGGGCCAGCATGTGAGCGCCATCGGAAATCGCTGAGGCATGTACCCCGCGGGCTGAGCGGTACAACTCCTGGTTCTCCATCAATTGGGTCATGGCGCTGATGATCTGAGGGGGTGATAGTTTTTCAGCCTCATCCGGGTCCAAGCAGACGGGTACAGCCACCGGCGAGGTGAGTCCTCCCGAGCATCCGGTGGTCCGTTGCCAGACCTGGGGTTTCTCCAGGCTGCGATGTAGCCAGACGTCTGCGACGTCTCCGCTGGTGCACACTGAGACTGAGGCGATTTCTTTCTTGCTTTGAATCCAACCCTCGTTAAAAAGGAACCCCACCGCCAGCGCTTCCACGTCGGTAGGGGTACACATGAAAGTTAGCCAGACTTCGCCATTGACCGTCAGCGAAACAGGCGCTTCCATTATCACCTTCGCATCTACGATCTCCCAACGGTCCGGGCGGTAGCGGTAGTACCGGACGGACGTTTCGGCGTATCTTGCCATTGTTCTTCCTATCAGCGAACAGG
>JAQTMA010000124.1:0-10013 GCA_028714615.1 Anaerolineaceae bacterium
AACAATGGAGCCACATTCACAGCAGCATTGGCGGTCCTGGTAACATATGATGCTGAGATCTTGATCGGCGCCGGGAATATTTCCCTCGCCATGAGCCTGGAAGCGTTACTGGGATGCTCTCAAGCCTTCGATGATCGAGTCCAACAAGTTCGTGGGTATCCCGGACAGATGAAGGTTGCCCAGGAGGTGAGGGCATTTATCCGCGGCAGCAGTTTAATTAATTCAACTGGACGGGTTCAGGATGCGTACTCGTTGCGTTGCGCCCCACAAGTTCAAGGTATGGTTCTGGATACTTTAGCGTTCGTCAGAGGGATTGTTGAACGAGAGATCAATGCCGCCACGGATAACCCACTCCTGTTTGGGGATGAGGATGCCATTTCTGGGGGTAATTTCCATGGGGAACCGGTCGGCATGGCAATGGATTTTCTGGGGATCGCTCTTTCTGAATTAGCGGCAATCTCCGAGCGAAGGATCTTCCGCTTGACGGATGGACGATTGAATGGAGGTTTGCCGCCTATGCTCGTGGATCATCCGGATGCTGCGGGTTTGAATTCCGGAGTAATGATGCCCCAATATACCGCAGCCGCCCTGGTATTAGAAAATCGCACCCTGGCAACGCCTGATTCGATCAATTCTTTACCGACCTCGGCTGGTCAGGAGGACTTCAATGCAAATTCGATGACCGCTGCCCGTCATTGCGATAGGATTGCTACCAATTGTGCCTATGTTCTCGGGGTTGAATTATTTACGGCCGCACGTGCGCTGGATCTGCGTATGCGTCAGACGGTGAATCAAGCGCCCGGCGCTGGGGTGAATGTGGCCTGGCAGTTAATCCGCGAGCATGTGCCGTACATCGCCGAGGATACGTGGTTGAAACCGCTGATAGACCGCGTCGTCCAAATGGTTCAATCAGGCGAGCTTGTCGATTCGGTAGCTAAGGCAATAAAGCGTAGTTGACAGGTTGAACCAATGCAGATATCTTTATACATAAAATGAAAACGAAAATGTGGACCCGCCGGGAATTTTTGAAGCTGACCGGCTTTAGCGCAGGCGCATGGATGCTTCAACCATACGTACAAACCCTCGTTCCTGCTCTGACCTTTCCAGATAGCGACCGCCTAGGCAGAATCTGCTATCCGGATGTCAATCTTCGAACGCGCCCTTCGGTAGATGCCCCTTCCGCTGGTGTTCAACCTGAGGATAAAATCGTAACCTGGTTACGTGAAGTGATCGGCGAGCCAGTTTATGGGCGGTATAGCCGACGTTGGGTGGAGACGCCTGATGGATATCTGTATGCTCCGAGCGTACAACCCGTTCAGAATCTACCCAATATCCCAGTGACCAACCTGCCTCCGTCAGACAAAGAGCCCGGTATGTGGGCTGAGGTTACTGTACCCTATGTTAATCTCGTCCTGGCAAACCCACCCGCACGATCACCGTGGTTAAAAGGCGCTAATCAACCACGCCTGTATTATTCTCAAATCATGTGGATCAATGCTATGCGCCTTGATAAAGATGGCAGGGTGCAATACCAGGTAGATGAGCGGTACGGCACACTGGGCGATTTATTCTGGGCCGACGCCAGCGCCTTCAGACCGCTCACAGAGGCAGATGTAGCCCCAATCCACCCGGAGGTAGAAAACAAGCGCGTTGAGGTCAACCTGGATTACCAGACCCTTTCTTGCTTTGAAAATGACGTTGAGGTATATTTTTGCCGGATCTCCTCTGGTCAGAAGTACGATGCGGAGGGCAAAGTGGTGGACAAGTGGTCAACTCCGGTTGGACCCCACCCTATTTGGCGGAAATTAGTATCCATTCACATGTTAGGGGGATCGGTTGGCACTGGTTACGACCTACCCGGGATTGGATGGACCAGCCTTTTCTCGGGTGAAGGCGTCGCCATTCATTCGACCTTCTGGCATAACGATTTCGGTGTGGCAAAATCGCATGGTTGCGTGAATGCAGCCCCGGAAGATGCAAAATGGGTATGGCGATGGACAATACCTGAGGTGACCTACAACCCGGGAGATAAAACTGTCCAAATGCCCGGCGGCACGATCGTTAACGTGATCGGATCCTGACCCATGAACGTCACACTCGGATTAGCATTCTTGGCAGGTCTGGCTTCTTTTCTCTCACCCTGCGTGTTCTGTCTGGTACCGGTTTATATCAGTTACTTGAGCGGGCGATCGATTTCCGACTCCCAGACCGGAATCCCAGGGAGGACAACGCGATGGAATACCCTGAGTCATGGTTTTGCCTTTGTGATTGGATTCAGCATCGTATTTATCATTCTGGGGGTGACTGTCTCCCTATTAGGAGGATTGCTTTATGATTTGCGCACGTGGATAGCCAAAATTGGCGGCATCTTGGTGGTCATTTTCGGATTGCACATGACCGGAGTATTACGTATCCCTTTTTTGGAGTATGATCTTCGACCTCAATCACCTACCGACCGGAGACGAAGCTATTTGTCTTCTGTTCTGATGGGTGTGTTTTTTTCCGCTGGTTGGTCGCCGTGTGTTGGACCGGTGCTAGGAGCTATCTTGACGCTGGCGATGAACGGGGGATCCATCACAAAAGGCGCCCAACTGCTTTCCGCATACTCTGCCGGGTTGGCAATTCCGTTTTTATTGGCTGCATTGGGAATCGGCTGGGTGACTGCCACACTGAAACGCTATGGAAAGCTGATGCATTATGTCGAAATTGGAATGGGTGGGGTGTTAATTATTGTTGGGTTAATGTTATTCCTGGGTACTTTTGAACAAATCGCCCGGTTCGGCTTTTTTGTCGACCTCGGTCTGTAGGATTATTTTCATATGCTAACGGTAACCTTGTATACTCGTTCAAATTGCCCTCCATGTCAGCAAGCATTGGATGATCTGAGGGCACTTCAAAGTACGAATCCACATAATCTGGTCGAAGTAAACCTCGATCGGAATCCCGTCCTGTTGGATCAGATTGGTGCTCAGACGCCCGTCATGGAAGTAGGTCCATACCGTTTGTTGTCTCCTTTCTCGCGACAAGATCTGCAAGTGGCATTAGGTGCTGCGCGTGATAGGGTCGATCATTTCGTAGCAGTCGGTGACAAACGATATGTGGAGCGGCTAAAGCGCGGTCATACCCTAACCGGCGCAGATCGTGCTACCAAATGGTTAAGCAACCATTATGTCTTGCTATTCAATTTAATTCTGCTGGTCTATATTGGCGTCCCCTTTTTAGCGCCAGTCTTCATGAAAATTGGGTGGACTTCCCCTGCGAATGTCATTTACCGGGTGTACCGGCCTTTGTGCCACCAACTTGCTTTCCGCTCGTGGTTCTTATTTGGTGAACAACCGGCATATCCTCGAGCCCTTGCTGGTGTTAAGGGTCTGACCCCTTTTGAAGCAGCAACCGGGATAGATTCACTCGATATTCACAAGGCTGCGGATTTCGTGGGTAATTCTACCCTGGGGTATAAAGTTGCCTTCTGCGAACGCGACGTTGCGATTTACGGAAGCTTGTTACTATTCGGATTGATCTATGGCGCCACCGGACGAAGACTGCGTGCATTTCCCTGGTATTTATGGGTGCTCGTTGGATTATTACCGATCGCATTAGACGGTTTTTCACAATTGCCCAGTCTCCTGGATGTCCGGTGGCATTGGTTGGCCTGGTTTCCTATTAGGGAAAGTACACCACTTTTACGGACAATCACTGGGTTTCTTTTTGGATTCACGACTGCCTGGTTTGGTTATCCCTTTGCAGAAGAATCGATGCGAGAAACTCGGATGATCATGGCGCGGAAGGTGGCTGTCGCAAGCCAACCGACCGACCAATTGATGACTTGAGCCCGCTTATATGGCAGCACACATTACGAACGGTTTGCTCTATTACACATTTGAATCTTTCGATCAAGTAGGAGTAATTCATGGAGCTTTCACGCGGCAAGGGGGCGTCAGCCCTTCCCCTTGGAAATCGCTGAATGTCGGCGGGATGGTGGGAGATGCTCCCGAACACATTGTAGAGAACCGGCGAAGGTGTTTTGCTGCGCTTGGGAGGGACGTGCATAGCTTATATGATTGCTGGTTGGTGCATGGGGTTGATGCAATTCGGGTTGATCAGCCTCGGGGTGAGGCGGATCATCTACAAGCAGATATCTTGTTGACGGACCATCCTGATGTCACTCTATTCATGCGTTATGCGGATTGCGTACCAATCTTGTTGTTTGATCCAGTTAGACGGGTGATCGGTTTGGTCCATGCCGGGTGGGTTGGATCTGTGAATAAGGTCGCTAAGGTAGCTGTGGAGCGCATGGTCGAGTGGTATCGATCTGATCCAGCCAACATGCGTGCGGTGATCGGTCCATCGATTTGCGTAAATCATTATCCGGTGGGCCCGGAAGTTATTGCTAAAATGCGGTCAGCCTTTGGGGTATGCGCGGATGATATGCTGGTGAGGTGTAACGGCCAAGAACATTTCAATTTATGGATGGCTAATCGGTGGATATTAGAACAAGCAGGCGTCCAGCAAATCGAGGTAGCCGGCATATGTACGGCATGTCACCCCGAGGAATGGTTTTCGCACCGCGCTGAGAACAGAAGAACCGGGCGCTTTGGGATGGTTCTTGCATTAAACGAGGATGGGTAACAACCAATATGGTAGATGATCAGACCCGGAAGATAAAGAATAATCTGGAACGGGTACAGGAGCGTATGACTGCGGCAGCCCTTCTTGCTGGCCGGGGAGATAGTCATATCCGCCTGGTCGTCGTCACGAAAGCACAAAACGCAGAAGTCCTTCGGGCGGCAGTTGAGGCAGGCGCTTCGATACTGGGTGAGAACTACGCTGATGAATCTGTTCAGAAAATCATGACCCTGCAAGGGAAACTTGGAGTCGAATGGCACATGATTGGCCACGTCCAGAGCCGGAAAGTAAAGCAGGTAGTCGAGAACTTTGATATGGTTCATTCGCTTGATAGCCTGAAGTTGGCGCGTAAATACAACCAATACCTGGTGGGTAAAAACCGTCGAATACCGGTGCTTCTCGAATTCAATTTGGGTGGGGAACCTGGAAAATCAGGCTGGCAGGTTAACGTAGACGCGGATTTGGATCAATTGTTCCCTGAATTAGAGCAGTTGATCTCGCTGCCAACCCTTGAATTCCAGGGTTTGATGACCATGCCACCCCTTTTCGAGGATTCCCGTAGAACCATACCATATTTCCGGAAACTGCGAATGATCCGTGATCGATTATCCCGCCGATTTCCAGGCGGATCATGGGCAGAGCTGTCGATGGGAACCAGCGCCGATTTCGAAGAGGCTATCCTTGAGGGCGCTACAATGGTACGCATCGGACAGGCTATCCTGGGCTCTCGCCCAAAATGACCGTTACGAACGGTTTGACAATGCCACACTCGGGAAATTTGGAGAGGTGAACATGCTTGGTACGTTGATCCAGATTGTACGAATTGCTTCGCGAATCTTGCAATTGATTGTCCTTGCTGATATCATCCTGTCCTACTTTGTGGATCCTTATAATCCGGTCCGTTCAGCATTGGATCGCATCGTCCAGCCAACGCTCGAGCGCATCCGCAGGGTTGTACCTCCCCTGGGGATGATCGATCTCAGTCCGCTCATCCTGTTAATTCTGATTTACGCTGTCGAATTCATCCTTATTCAGGTTTTGATTGCCCCATAATCCAATGGAATCGAAAAAACACAACTTTCATAATGGGAAAACCGGCGCGGCAATCACTATTCGAGTCACGCCTAGAGCAAGCAAAAATGAGATCAGCGGGATTCAGGAGGATGGGACAATAAAAGTCCGGTTAACGGCTCCTCCCGTTGAAGGCCAAGCCAATACGGCGCTCATTCACTTTCTAGCAGATCTCTTACAAGTTGCCCCCTCTCGAATCGAAATTATCGCCGGGCTAAGTGGGAGAGATAAACTGGTAACCGTTACTGGAATGGATGCGGATGCCGTGCAGGTACAGGTGCTAAAATCCCTGCCGAAGTGACGCCAGGCTGGTTCTTTCAGGTACGATCGCGTGTGGAGAAGGCAGGCTGACGCCACAGGCTGCCATGTCGTATAATGCGTTGGTGGCAGCCTCCTGCACAGGGCTTGACCCAGTAAAGAATGCATCGAAAATCCCGTGGATAACATCGGCATCATGCATTTGCCGCAGGTAATCTAACGCTCCGAGCTTCTCTTCTTCTTCCCCGGTCTTTAATGCGGAAAGTAACATTTCTGTGGGAGGACCCCCGGCGGGAATTCCCATGCCTCGCTTTGCTGCAAACGCCACCAACCAGGAAGCCATTGAGGGAGTGATCAGCGTGCGGGGGATGTACGGATCAGGACGTTGGCGTGTTTCGATTACTTGCCCGGCTGCATTGCGGACAATCCACTGGCTGTCCTCAATCCTCATTTTCTCGAGGATATCGTTGGACCAACCATCCATTATTCGATCTAATCCATATACAACCGCCCGCCGAACTAACAAATCTCCGACGACGCTTCCGTCTTTTAAGATCGGATGGCCTTGAATGGGGTCGTTCGCCAACGCCTCTGCCGCAGCCCGCCGTGTGATTTCGTCCGCCTCCAGAAGGATTCGGGCAACGCCCTCCATCGCTGTTTGGCTGCCCAATGCGACCAAAGCCAGGCATGCACTGTTACGAATAGCCTGAATGGGGCTTTCCAGCAATTTCGTCAATGCAGCAGCGGCCTGTTGATCTCCCAGCGCACCAGATCCTAAAGCGGCTAATTGAACCGTTTGAGAATCACTTGAGGAAAGCAACTGCCTGAAAAAACCAGTGAGGCTAACGTCCTCAGAAACCAACAATGCTGCCAGCGCCCGTTGGCGGATGCCTGCTGGTAATTGATCTTTTTGGACCAGGTGGATCAATTGTTCAATGACCTGCGATCGCCAAGGAATTTGAGGCGGCGTATCCTTTAGCCAGCGAGCAGCCAGGAGTAAATTCCGATAAAGCGGTTCTTCAGGGTCGCGAACATACAATTCCAGAGGGTGGCTGATGTCAATTTGCGATGATGCGTAACGCAAGGAGAGGGATTTTCCGGTCCAGGTTTGCTGTGAGAGAATTTCAGTCATGCCACCAGCATCCACAGCCAGGGCTCGCCCGGCGAGATAACCACAGATGTGAGGGTGGGCGAAAGCAATCGAATCGGCGCCCCGTTCTACCAGGATTCCAACTTCCAGCAGAGTAGAAAGGGATAAAGTCCCAGGCAACTGTCGTAGTCCTGAACGAGCCGGTTCAGCATCGGTTGACCGGTTTGGCTCTGCTGGTGTAGCTGCAGGCAATGGAACGGGAATTGGTTCTTGTTCTAAGTATTGACCTGCCCGGCTCTTCGGGAGTGCCAGCTTCCCGGAAAGCACCATTTGAAAGGCTAGCGTTTCAATAGGGTTCAGAGATTTTGTCCCAGTTAGTCGGAGCAGATACGCTTCAATGCTATCTATGACCCGAGGGCCCTTGATATCGCCTCCACAAATAGCCCACACCAACATGGTCCATTCGAAGGGGGTCAGACACAGGTGGTCGTCAGTGAGCCAGATTTGAACCATTAACGGATCGGGAGAACTAGCCCGTTCTGGATTTGGCAATAACGGAGCGACCTTTTCAAGCCAGCAACTTGCCCAACCATTCAAGAATGCGACAACTTGTGGGCGACTCCAGGCAGCCAGGGCAAATATGCGGATTCCAGGGTTTGGAAGGCCATTCCAATAATCTGTTGAGGCAGTAGTGACCAACCTGAGGGTGGGATAGTGTGAGAGTAAACGCTCGAGAAAAACGCAGGCTTCTCGAAGCGTGGTTGCAGATAGTTCATCGATACCGTCTAGTAAAAGGATAACCTTGCCAGAATTAAACTTTGCGCGAAGAAAACTTTGTACCTGCGATTTAATCACCAACGAAGCTGATGTACTGAAACGGTCGATAATGGGTCTGGCCGGATCTCCCTGGTTGGCCAGGGGCTGTGGTAGGTCATTGATGTGAAGTAATAGCGGTAGGTATTCATTCAGCAAGGGGTTCTTGGCCTCTTGACGGGCAATTTTTGTAGCCAGAAACCCCAGAGCCACGCTCTTTCCACAGCCCGGTTGGCCAGAAATGGCGATGTTCAAGCCAGCAAAAAGGGGAGCTTCAAGCTCCAAAGTGGGAACACCATAAAAGGCGCCAAACTCTGGCCAATCAGGAATATAGCTAATGGTCTGACTGACGACATTATCTGGGGGGATGGGGGTGTCAGGACTGACTTGGGGCACAGGGGCGAGTAAACGTGGTTCGATCAGGATTTCCTCCAATGAAAATAAATGGGAGGAAATATGCTTTTCTTGAGCCCGGCGAATCGTCTCTCGCCTTAATCGGTCTTCGATCCCGGCTTCGCTCAATTGTTGAAGTTCAGAGGAGTGCGCCTGAAGGTTTTGCTTGAGGCGGGGCCACATCTCTCGATAACTTTGATAGACAAACCAAAAAAGGGATCCGGTCAATACGCCGATCCAGAAGGAAAATCGGTCTAAAACGATGGATAATTCAGGCATGTCTATCCGGCGTATAAGATTCGCCCACAAGATGGGCAAAAGCTTAGCTGGTTTGGAGCGCGAGCAGCTTGCCATTCACCCGGGGTCAGGGTATGTCCACAGGTATCACAGGTTTTTTCGCTAACGCTGGTAACAGCCATTCCGTGCTTATTAGGTCTCAACTTTTCATAAAGAAAGATACTATCAGGGGGAAGGGAGTGCGAGGTCGCCTGGCGTTCGGCATCCAATCTTTCGATACTTTTGACAAGGTGCTCCCGCTCTCCGAATAGTTCTGCTTGTTGTTCCCCGACCTGACCGATAGTTCTTTTTAGCTGCCGTTCAGCATCTCGATGCAAGTTCTCTGCCGTTTCCAGAGCTAACATCAATTCTAATTGTTGATCCTCCAAGACAGCCAGGTAGCGCTTTAATGCAGCCGATTCATTCTGTAATTCCTGGAGCTCTTTCGGGTTGTGCACCTTTCCGCCATAGAGGGCAGCTTGATTGAGTTCGATCTTCGTGTTCTGTTGCTGTACCAGTTCCTCAGCTCTCTGCAATGCTTTTTGAGCCTCTTTTAAGCTCAGCGTAACGGCAGACAGATTATCTTGGGCCTGGCGTAAAGTTTGATCAGCCGTAATGATCATATCAATCTCGCGGATGCGGTTGGCGGCTTGGTCACGCTGGGAATCGATTTTTTGTAAGCGGAAAAGATCCGACGATTGACTCATACTTTCCGATTATAGGGTCGTAAGGCAGGAATGGCAAGGTCTGGCCTGTTGATTGCATGCCTTACTGTTTTCAAGTATACTTTTTGAAGGATCCCCCCATGAATAACCGAAGATTCTGGATCATCACTGGATTCGTGCTGATGCTCGCCGTTCTCCCATATTTTCTAGCGGAGCGAATGGGAGGCACTCAGTTTGTATTCGGGGGATTCCTGCTCAATCCGCTCGATGGAAACTCTTACCTGGCAAAAATGTTTGAGGGCTGGCAAGGTGCTTGGACCTTTACCCTTCCGTTTACTGCAACTCCTGGGGAAGGGACTTATTTGTTTGTCTTCTATCTACTTCTCGGTCACATCGCCCGCTGGACCGGCCTCTCGCTCTTACTCGTATTCCACCTCGCAAGAGTCTTAAGTGCCTTGGTTTTCCTGGTTGCGCTAAACCGCTTTTTTCAATGGGTGCTTCCTGAACATAAATTGACCGTTTTGGCATTTACTCTGGCTGCATTAGGAGGGGGTTTGGGATGGCTTGCATACCCCTGGCTAGGACTCTTTACACCGGACATGTGGGTAGCCGAAGCATTTCCTTTTTTGTCTGTCTATTCAAATCCACATTTTCCACTCGCACTTGCCTTGTTGATGGCTATTCTGCAGAGCTATTCTCGAAGATTTTCATCCGGTCAATGGGCCAAATCCATAAGCGCGGGATTTTCAATTGGGATGCTCCTCCCTTTTGGCGTGGTGATCGCTGGTCTGTTACTGATTGCTCGCGCTATTTGGGAATGG
>JAQTMA010000124.1:10113-11776 GCA_028714615.1 Anaerolineaceae bacterium
CTTTATGGCCACCCTTTTGAAACCGTTGATGCGCTGGCACAGAGATCCCTTGTGGAACGGTTATTGCATTCTCCTCAACCTGACTTACTCGACGAGCTTAATCGCCTTGGAATTGATTTCGTTTTTTGGGGACCTCGAGAGCAGGCTATTGGGCTTGCCCGGATATACAAAAACCTCCCTGTCGCATGGCAAAGTGATGGGGTTACGATTTATTCTACCCATCTACCCTGACTATGGTTTGGTTGCTCCTCATACCCCTCTTGTTTCTTGCGCCTGTCCTGGGCCAATTTATCTATGCCCCAGGCTCAATTTATTCCGACCTGTTGGTTTCGCATTTACCAAATGCGATTTATTTGAAGCAAATGCTGGTTCAAACGGGACAGGTACCTCTCTGGTCAGACATGATCCTTGGAGGTGTCCCGTTTGCAGCGAACCCCCTCTCTGGGATTTGGTATCCACCTGGGTGGTTGGGGGTTTTCTTGCCAGCGCCGTTGGGTTTTAACTTGACAATGGTATTGCACCTGCTCCTGGGGGGGGTGGGAACTTACCGTTTTTTAAGAGCTGAAAGAGCTTCCCGGCAGGCGGCAGTATTGGGAGGGATGATCTTTGAAGCAATGCCGAAAATCATCGCCCATCTGGCAGCCGGGCACGTAACCCTGGTATATGCAGTAGCCTGGACCCCTTGGCTTTTATTATCCGAAAGAAGCAATCAATGCCGTAGAGGATGGCAGAAGTACCTACTGGGTCCGGGACTGGTACTGGGTCTTATTCTTCTGGCGGATGTGCGATGGGCTGCTTACGCAGGTATGCTGTGGGTCGTTTACGGGATCACCAATGTTCGGCGGTTTGATACCCAGTTAATCGATGATAAACGCCGGGCATCCGTGAAACGTATCCTATCCCATACTGGCCGTTGGTTTGCCTGGGGAGTTCCGCAAGCTATCCTCGGGCTAACACTGGCTGCGTCACTACTCCTGCCTCTGGCAGAATTCACCCGGTTATCGACCCGAGCAAGTTTATCCCCACAAGATGTCTTTACCTATTCCCTTCCACCGGATCGGTTAATCGGAATTCTCTACCCCGCTTTTGGAGCGTATGCAGAATGGGTCACCTATTTCGGCGCCATCTGCCTGGTATTCCTGATCGCTGCCCTTGTTCTACAAAGTGTTTGGTCACGTACTCGATTATGGGCGGTTATCTTCCTGGTTTCCCTTTTGTATTCTCTAGGGTCCAATTTACCGACGTTGGAATTCTTGGCTGCCATCCCCGGTTTCAGTCTCTTGCGGGTTCCACCGCGCGCGCTCTTGGTTGGAGGTTTTGCTTTATCCATCTTGGTCGGTCTGGCAGCCGATGAAATTGGAAAGAATCAATTTGCCAGGAGCGATAAGCGACAGCTACAACCTCTTCTGCTGCCAGTGACGATTTTCATGTTCATAGCTATTCTTACTGGGGGTATTTTTATACTTACCCGGAGCATGCCGCTCAATTTCGTTTGGGGCGCCGTCGCAATTTCGATAACGTGCGTTTGGTTGGGTTTGCGAATCAAAGACCGGATCAATGCAAGTACCTGGCGAAACGGCTTACTCCTGATCACGGCACTCGATTTAACTGGAGTTAATTTCTTCTCGATCCAGGCACACTCGCAACCAGTGGATCAATTAAA
>JAQTMA010000125.1 GCA_028714615.1 Anaerolineaceae bacterium
TCTCCAGGGGGAACGGCGAAGGAACGGAAAACGACCATTTTGCTGTGAAGTAAGGATTTGTTAACAAATTCATCCATTAATCAGCTTGCGGATTGATTTTTTGCATGATATAATGGCACTGTTCTATTCTTGAACCACAATCCCCCGATTCCATACGGCTTAACCTGCTGTCATCACCCGTAAACAGGTTAGCCTATATCAACGGGAAGTTCTCGGCAAACATTATCATTTATCATACGGATTGTCCCTGTGCAAACAGGTTTAGGGTGGCACGAGCACTTTATAGATTGCCGTATTCGTCGAACTATCTTTTCATGACCAAAGAAGAATAAAAAAATCCCATGAGAATTCTTGAACTTGAAAGTAGCTCTCTGGCCGGGCTGCGTCAAATGGCCAGGGACCTGAACGTGCCAAACGCAGCGCGTTTAAAGAAAGAAAACCTGATCCTGCGCATCCGGCAGATGGAAGCTGAGCGCGAGGGATTGGAAGTGCGCGGCGGCATCCTCGAGATCATGAGCGAGGGCGTCGGATTCCTGCGGACCAACTACCAAATTGGAACGGAAGACGTCTACGTCTCCCAGGCCCAATTGCGCCGCTATGAACTGCGCGCCGGCGACATGGTAATTGGCCACGTGCGCCCACCGCGCGAATCGGAAAAGCATTATGGCTTGCTCAAGGTCGAGTCAATCAACGGGTTGAATCCTGAAGAAGCTCGCAACCGGCCAACGTTTGAGAGCCTGACGCCGATCTTCCCCGACCGCCGCTTTGACCTCGAGACCGAGCACGGCCCGCTCTCTTCACGCCTGATCAACCTGATCGCCCCGGTAGGCCGCGGCCAGCGCGGGATGATCGTCTCTCCCCCTAAAGCCGGAAAAACGACCATCCTCAAGCACATCGCCAACTCGATTTCGACCCAATACCCAGACGTACACCTGATCATGGCCCTCATCGGCGAGCGTCCGGAAGAGGTGACCGATATGGACCGCTCGGTAGACGCTGAAGTCGTAGCTTCTACCTTTGACGAGCCTGTTTCTTCCCACGTCCGTACCGCTGAGATCGCTCTGGATCGCGCCAAACGCCTGACCGAAATTGGCCGTGACGTGGTCATTTTAATGGATTCTCTCACTCGCCTGGCGCGTGCTTACAACCTGGTGGTCAATCCATCCGGCCGCACGCTCTCCGGTGGTATGGATCCTTCTGCTCTCTACCCGCCCAAGCGTTTCTTCGGCGCCGCGCGCAACCTGGAAGAAGGCGGTTCGCTGACCATCATTGCCACTGCGCTGATCGACACTGGTTCACGCCTGGACGACGTTGTCTACGAAGAATTCAAAGGCACCGGCAACATGGAACTACACCTTTCCCGCCGCCTGCAAGAACGCCGCATCTTCCCCGCTATCGACATCGAGCGCTCTTCCACCCGCCGTGAAGAACTCCTATTGGGCCCCGACCTGCTCCAACGGGTATGGCTGATGCGCCGCATGTACCTGCAGATGATCGGCCAGGCGCCCCAGGGCGCCGGAATGGACCCAGCGGTTGCCACCGAGGCGATTCTCCAGCGCATGGTGAAAGCCCGCACCAATGAAGATTTCCTGGAGAGCCTGACCGAGGACCGGTGAACCCCAAACCCGCAAAAATAGCGGAACCCGCTCCTTCCAGTTCCCCTTTGGATGTCTGGTTACCCCGCATCGCGTGGGTCGTCGCCATAGCCCTGGTGATGCTGGTGGCAGCGGTTGCCATTTGGCGACCGGGTTTCGCTTTCGCTCCTGCATCAACCTCGAACAGCTTCGCCGCGTACACCCCTGCACCGGTTAAACCTGGCGCTGTTCCCAGCGTGGACCTGGACGCATTCTCGCCGGATACTGGCGTGTATGCCCTGGTTCGCTTTGCCAATCCTCACACCGTCATCCCCACCGACCGCCCCTCCGACGAAATCAAGCAGCACCAGGTGGTTGCCGGGGATGCCCTGTTTGCGATCGCCGTCGAGTATAAGATTAAGCCCGAATCGCTATTGTGGGCAAACTATGCTGCGTTGAACGATAACGCCGACATGCTTTCCATCGGTCAAACCCTGTTTATCCCACCCGAAGATGGGGTGTTGTACCAATGGAAAGAAGGTGATAGCCTGGAAGCTGTAGCGTCGCGCTTCAACGTCACTGTAGAAACCATCACCGGCTATCCGGGCAACCACCTGGACATGGCCAATCCCGTTGTCAAACCGGGACAATGGATTCTGGCGCCAGGCGGGCATCGCGAGTTCAAATCCTGGGTGGTGCCGATGGTGTTCCGGCCGAAATCCGGGGTGATGAAGAACATCCTCGGCCCGGGTGGCTGCGACGTCAGCGGCGGATTGGTCGGCGGCGGCGCATTCGTCTGGCCGAGCGTCAACCACGTTCTCTCCGGCAATGATTTCTGGTCTGGCCACATGGGCATCGACATTGCTGCCGGGATGGGCGCAGCCATCTACGCTTCCGATAGTGGGGTGGTCGTCTATGCGGGACCGATCGGCGGCGGATACGGGAACATGATCATGATCGACCACGGTAACGGTTACCAGACCCTATATGGGCATCTTTCCGGCATCAACGTGCGTTGCGGCGGTAACGTGGTGCGCGGGCAATTGATCGGACTGGCCGGCAGCACCGGCAACTCAACCGGCCCGCACCTCCACTTCGAGGTACGCTACCTGGGCGGTTTCATCAACCCCTGGAAAGTCCTTCCCTGATTTCCAAATCGTAGAGACGCCCCGCTGGGGCGTCTTGCTTTTCGCTGGGGCGTCTTGCTTTTCGCTGGGGCGTCTCGCTTTTCGCTGGGGCGTCTCGCTTTTCGCTGGGGTGTCTCGCTTTTCGCCCACCGCATCTTTCCCGACCATCTATAAGGTAATAGAGATCAACCCTCAATTTCGGGCCAGGCCAGCAATCCCTCGGTTTCTGCAGCTCGGTGAAGAGGTTTATCGTATCGGCTACAGGATCACTCGTGGTCCTCTACAACCAGATCCGACAATAATCGCCCACCCCGATTGATGACCTTGGGCTGATTTGGAAGGAGCGACTGGCAGCCCGCCTTCCCCTTTTAGCCTATAATTCAGTTGCACCCGTTTCTTTCTATTTCAACACTACGAACATCTTCATATGGAGTGAATTGAATCAAGCACGCTCGGTTGAGGATTGGATCGCCGAAAGCAAAGCGCTCGAAGACCGGGGAGAGATCCCCGAAGCGCTCCAGGCTGCGCGAATTGCTCTCGACCTGGCACAAGGGCGGTCAGATTCGCATGGGATGGCGGCCGCCAGCGTCCAGCAGGCCTACCTTGAATTCCGCCTGGGCCACTACCAGAAAGCGCGGAATATCGCCCAAGACAGCCTGGCTCTCTCAGGACCCCTGGATCCAGCCCGAGCAGATGCTTACCTCATCCTGGGGAATGTCTCTGCCGAGACAGATTCCCTCGCGGCCGCTGAAATCTGGTACTTGGAGGCAGCCGATCTCAGCCGCACGATTGGATACGCGCACGTCCGTTGCCGCTCGCAGCACAACCTGGCTATGGGAGTGTACATCCCGCGCGGGAAGTTCGACCTGGCCATGGCCTCCGGAGAAGAGGCTTACCGGTTGGCAGCCCAGACTTGGAGCAATTATCTCCCCTATCCCCTGACCACCTTGACCTGGATCTACCAGATTACCGGGCACACCTCCCTGGCGCGCCAAACCCTGGAGATGCTGGGAAAGGCTTACTTACCCGGCTCGCTCCACGAGGGGTATTACCACTTCCTGGCTGGGCAAATCGCGCTGGACGAGGACAACCCTCCGGAGACAAGCGCGATTGGCCATTTTCTGCGCGGACGATCGATCGCCGAAGCGATCGGCGAGCCGGGGCTGAACGTACAGGTCCGGCTTGGACTGAGCCGCTGCTATCGGCGCTTAGCTGCGGTCAGTAGCGCCCGGGTATGGGCGGAGGATGCCCTAGAAATCGCCCGGCGCGCCGGCTACGCCCACATGCAGGGGCTGGCATGCATCGAACTAGGTCGCGCAGCCTGGATGGATAAACACAACCAGGCAGCAGAGGAGCTTTTTCACCAGGCAATCGAGATACTTGAACCCATCCAGGCCGAGTACGACCTGGCGCGTGTATATCTCGAGCTGGCCGGTCTGCTCCTGGAGCAGCATAGCCCCGGGGTTCGCGCGGCCTGGAAGGAGGCCTGCCGGCGCATCCTGGTTGGTGGATATCTCTTCCTGATTGATCGTCGGGTGCAGCGGGTCTATCCCCTGTTGGCCGAGTTTGTCAACGACCGCCAGGCAGACCTGCGCCTGGCAAGCGCCCAACTGTTGGAGCGGTTGAGCCAGGTACCGCCTCCCCCCTTGAGAATTGTCACCCTTGGGAAATTCGAGGTTACCCAGGGATCACGACGCATCCCGGCCAGGCTGCTAGGCCAGCGCAATGCGGGGGAACTCTTAGCGCTCTTACTATTCAGCCCCCAACACTGCCTCTCTGTCGAACAAGTGAGCGAGGCTTTGTGGCCAGATAAGGAATTGGGGGCTACCCAGCACCTGCTGCACCACACCACCTCAGCCTTACGACAAGCATTAGAACCGAATCTGCCCGCCCGATTACCTTCTCGCTACGTGCAGGTTGAGGCAGGCCAGGTCGCCCTGAACCTGCCTCCCGGTAGCTGGGTGGATTTTGACGCTTTCGCAAAACACTGCAAGGGGGGCGAGTGGGAAGCGGCGCTTGGGCTGTATGGGGGTGACCTTTTGCCACCCTACCTCTATGCCAATTGGACCACCCTTTTGCGCCAGAAGGTAGTTTTCTGGCTTCTGGCTGCTCTTGCCAACCAGTCCCAGAAACGCCTTGACGAAAACAATTATGTAGAAGCCCTCGAGCTGTGCCAGCGCTTGCTGGCGCTAGAACCCTGGCACGAGTGCGGTGTGGCCATCGGCATGCGCGCTTGCCTGGGCTTGGGTGACCCGGCCGGCGCCTTGCGGTTATATCGCAGCCTGGAGCGGTCATTGTGTAGCGAGCTGGGCGTCCAGCCCCAAGATGACCTGCGTGCCCTGGCAGAAGAAATTTTCCGAAAGACAGTCTAAATTTAGAATTATCTGGGATTCTCTGATTTTGGGAGTGATCTGGTAGACCGCTAGGCTTTAATAGAAACTGGATAGAGGCATTCCCATGCATGCGGTCTTGACTTTTGTCCTGCGTCTACTCGTCGATTCGGACACGCCCGGCCTGCTGTGCGGCTCACTGCAGCAGGTCCCCGAAGAGCAACCGGCCACCTTCGTCGATGGGCAGGCTCTCCTCCGGCTGCTCGAAGATGCCAGTACGGCAGAGGGAGCGCCTTGTCCGGGAGAAACTTCGGAAGAATCACGCCACCCAAAGGATTATGATCTGCTATCTTGATGGAGGAGCTGATGAAAAAGCAAATTGCAGTCTCACTTTCAATCTTGCTGGCATTATCGATCTTTACAACAACGGCATTGGCCGGGAGCGTGATTAACCTACCGAAAACCCACCTAACTACCTGTATGGGAATGCCATGCCCCGGTAGTGGCCAGGATGGTGAGTACCAGGCCGGGGTAGCCTGGCCATCGCCACGCTTTACCAATAACGGCGACGGTACCTTAACCGACCGTCTGACCGGACTGACCTGGATGCAGGATGTAGAGTGCCTGGCCAAAAACTACCGTAAACAAACGAACATCTGGCCATCGGAGGGCACCTACTTTGCGGATGCGCTGCAAGCAATTAAGGACCTTAATGACGGTAAATACCCCCTGTGTGATACCGGTCATTACGATTGGCGCATGCCCAACATCCGTGAGCTTTTCAGCCTGTCTCTCCTCTACAAACAGCAGGTCACTGCACAGCTCAACGCGGAAGGGTTCATCAACATGAACGGCATTATGAACCCAATCTCATCCACCACGGTCGAGGATTCACCCCGCTATGCATATGCCTTCTTTCCGGATTATGGCAACAAAATTGACGTAAAAACCAAGGAAATGGCTGCCAGTACCAACCTGTGGCCAGTCAGAGGGATATCGAACGGCGTCGCCCAGGTACCCAAAACGGGCCAGACAACCTGCTACGAGCCGTTGCATTATGGGATGCCCAACATCGTCCCCTGCGGCGGCAGCGGCGAGGATGGCGAGCTCCAGGCAGGCGCTAGCTACCCTGCCAGGCGCTTCACGGATAATGCCGATGGAACAATTACCGATCAGCTTACCGGACTGATGTGGCTCAAAGATGCCGATTGCATGGGCGGTCCAGCGCCTACCGGCGATGCGTATGACTTCATTACCCATCTCAAGCAAGGGACGGTAGACGGGGCTGCCTGTGGCTATGTAACCGGGAAATATAACGATTGGCGCCTTCCCAACCTCTATGAACTATATAGTCTGGTGGATTACAAGGGAGATAATGTAGCGCGGCTCAACCAGGTATTCAGCCATGTCCGGCAGGATGCTCCTTATTTCTCATCGAGCCGAAATTGGTATGTGCATCTCTATTACGGGACGGTTGATCAGAATACCCACGCAGACAGTATGTATGTATTACCCGTCCGAGGCGGTATTTTCGCGGATACACCACCTACACAACCGGTGCTCTACCGGAATTTCTTTGATGGAAAGCCTGGCAGTGTCTTCTTCTTGACCGGCCATCATTTCAAAATGGATTGTGCTCTGACTCTATCGGTCAATGGCTTTACCGGGGGTGATTGGTCGATCACAACCTCCGGAAATGGGGAATTATCGATACAAATCGGAACGGATGCTGCGGATCCGGGCATCTATAATATCTCTACCTTCGGTGACTGCAGCCCGTCGAGCCAATCCGTGTCCAATCCTTGGTTGCAGGGGGAGCTCACTCACGTTACAGCCAGTACCACCATCCACATCGATCCAAATGCGCCGCTCAGAGCAGTAGAAGGTGATGGGCTATTGGTCCATATCCCAGCAGGGATTGCTATGACGAACCAACTATTTATACCTCTGGTGAAAAGACCGTAGAGACACCCCCATTGGGAATCGCCGTGGGGTTGACAGATCGTCTTAATTATTGTACGGTAAGTAAATCGGCGATAGGCATGCGATCAAAATGAACTCCCAACAACTATCCTCCCTACTCTCCCCTCTCCCCCTTTCCGCCGTGCGCTTTTACGACCAGGTCGGATCGACTAACGACCTGGCGCGGGAATGGATCGATCAGGGCGCCTCGGAGCTGGCATTGGTGGTTGCCGACGAGCAAACCAGCGGGCGCGGGCGTTTCGACCGCCACTGGGTCACCCGACCGGGGGCCGCTTTGGCCTTCAGCTTGATCACCTATCCAACTCCTTCCGAAAGACAATGGCTCGGTCGCGTGGCTCCCTGGGGCGCACTGGGTGTGGCTGATGCGATCCAGCAGGTGACAGGTCTGCGCGCCGAGATCAAGTGGCCGAATGACGTTCTCTTGCACCGGCGAAAAGTGTGCGGCATCCTGGTGGAACCGATCTTCCGCGGGGACGAAGTCCAGGGAATCGTCACCGGGATTGGGATCAACGTCTCCCCCGATGCGCTCCCTCCCCCGCACCAAACCATCTTCCCAGCCACCAGCCTGGCTGGTGAGCTGGGCCGCCCCATCGACCGCTGGCAACTGCTGCGCGCTATCCTGTCGGGCATGCTCACCTGGCGGCCGAAGTTGGATACGGATGAGTTCTTGCGCGCCTGGGACGAACGCCTGGCCTTCAAACGGGAAAGAGTTGTCCTGAGCAGCGGTTACGCCTCCCAGCCGGACCGGACTGGCCGGCTGTTAGGTATTGATGCGAGGGGGTTGCTTCGCCTGCAAGACGATCAGGGCCGGGATTTTTCTGTCGCGGTTGGCGAAGTGCATCTGCGTCCAGACGAATCGCACAACTCCTCCACCAAGCCTATTTAATGGTTGCTTGATTGGCTCTTTTTTCCTGATCGTTGCCGAACGAGTTTCCCCTGCACTTCTACCATATCCCCTATTCCAACAGCCGCCATAATCGCGGCTGTTTTCATTGAAAGCCTTGCCTCCTGACCACGGATCGACTGATTCATTCGTCATATTCGTCTACCTGTTCGTTTGCAAACCCACGATTCGTGCATTCATTATCTTTATGGTACAATTTCATGCATACGTTATGGGGATGGAATAGCGGAGATACCTATGGAAAAATCAATGGCATACGACGTCGCGATTGTCGGTGGGGGGATCGTCGGCATGGCCACAGCGATGGCTTTGGTACAGGCAACCCATCCTCGCCTGATCGTCCTGGAAGCGGAAGACCACCTGGCCGCGCACCAGACCGGCCACAATAGCGGCGTGATCCATTCGGGCATATATTACAAGCCAGGCTCGCTCAAGGCGCGCAATTGCATCGAAGGCCGGCTGGCGCTGTACCACTTTTGTGAAGAGCATGGACTCGCTGTCGATCACTGCGGAAAAATCATCGTCGCTACCGAGCAAAAAGAGCTGCCTGCCTTGGAAAACCTGTACCAACGCGGGCTTGCCAACGGGCTGGAAGGTTTACGTCGCCTGAGCTCCGAAGAAATCAAGGAATACGAGCCGCACGCCGCCGGGATCGCCGGGTTGCACGTCGTCCAGACCGGCATCGTCGATTACCTGCAGGTGACCAATGCCTACGCGGAGATAGTCTCAGCCCAGGGCGGCGTCATCCAAACCAACTCCCGCATGACCGGCTTGCGCCAGCTCTCCGGTGAGCTGGTCATCGAGACCACCCAGGGTCCCATCCACTGCCACAACCTGGTCAACTGCGCCGGTCTGCAATCCGACCGCATTGCGCGGATGTGCGGGGTCGATCCCAAGCTGCAAATCCTCCCTTTCCGCGGTGAATACTACGATCTCGTCTCGGGGCGCGCCAACTTGGTGAACAACCTGGTTTACCCGGTTCCCGACCCGAATTTCCCCTTCCTGGGGGTGCATCTGACCCGGAAAGTCCATGGGGGAGTGGATGCAGGGCCCAATGCAGTCCTGGCCTTTAAGCGCGAGGGCTACAAGATGTTCGATATCTCGATCCCCGACATGTGGGAATACGCTACGTACCTGGGATTCTGGCGCATGGCGCTGAAATACTGGCAGACCGGTTTTCTGGAAATGTACCGTTCAATCAGCAAAGCCGCTTTCGTGCATGCCCTGCAGCGCCTGGTGCCGGAGCTGCGCAATGAGGATGTCTTCCGCAGCGGTTCGGGCGTGCGCGCCCAGGCGCTTGAGCCCACCGGCTTTCTGGTGGATGATTTCCGCATTGTGGAAGCCGATCACATGATACACGTGCTGAATGCGCCTTCGCCTGCGGCAACAGCATCGATCTCCATCGGCAAATCAATTGCCAATATGGTTGTGAAAAATTTCACGCTGGTGTAAAATATCCTGGTCAAGCGTGATTTACCTGTAAATCACACCACATTCCATGAATACACGATGGAGGAAACATGGCTGCCGAGTTCGTTCCCACGGCAAGCGAATGCTTGCATCCACAATCTGCCCAGGAAGAGTTGTCTCGCCGCCAATTCCTTTCCATTCTGGCGGCCAGCGGGGGAGCGCTCATGTTGGCCGCGTGTGGAGCCAACCCAGCCGGTTCGGCGCACCCTCTGTTTGAAGGATACTCCGTCTTTCAAGAGACAATGGTAGCGATGTCTTGGGTAGCCATCAAAGAGGCGGCTCAAGCCGGCGCCATCGTGTTACTTCCTGTGGGGGTCATTGAAGAACACGGTCCGCATATGGGATTGGCTCCCGATATTTACCAAACGTACAATTGGGCAAAGATGACTCGCCGAGCCCTGGAAGCCAAAGGCATCCGCACCTTGATCGCGCCACCCATGTATTGGGGGATCAGTTTACAAGTGCGCAATTATCCAGGGACGTTTACGATCCGACCCGCGACGATGAAATCCTTGTTATTTGACATCCACGCATCCTTAAATGAATGGGGTTTCAAATACGTCTTCAATTTCAGCGCACACGGAGATAGCTTGCACAATCAGGTTTTCGAAGAAGCAGTGAAGGAAGCCCATGATAAGTTACAGATCGAGGCATTCTTCGTGGTTCCTAACGGAACGAAAGTCACCGAAGAATCTCGTGCGGTATTCTTAAAAAAGATGGCGACCAGTGAGGTTATCCAGAAACACCTCGATTTCCATTCGGGAGCGTTTGAGACGGCAAAAATGGTGGCGTACTTTCCAAAAGACGTTGACCAACAAGCTGCAAAAAGTCTGAAACCAACCACTGAATTTGCACCCTTCGGATATTGGGGTGATCCGGCTAGCTTTGACCAGATACCATCCAGCGAAATCCGAGCCATGGCGGAGGAAATCGTAGCAGCTACCGTTGAGGCAATTGAACCGGTCATTCAGAGAAAGTGATTCGCATTACGTCGTCGTAATTATCACCGCCACCCCCACCAGGCACACCAAGGTACCGATGACCGCCCGGCGGGTGACCTGCTCTTTGAAGACCCATTTGGAGACCGGTAGGATGATGATGGGGGTCAACGCCATCAATGTCGAGGCAATACCGACAAAGGTGAGCTGGACGGCTACCAGAGAGAGCCACACACCGATAAACGGGCCGACAAAACTGCCTGCGGCCACGTTGTGCACGGCGCGTTTGTTTTGAAAAGCAGTCATCGTCTTCGAAAATTGCCCGGAGATCAGCGTCAGACCCCAGATCGCGAGCATAGCTACCAGCATGCGGATGGCCACGCCAGAAACCGCAGGAAAATCACCGATCAAGCCCTGTTTGGCCAAAACCAATCCTCCCGCCTGCCCCGCTGCGCCCCCCAACCCACACAAGATGCCGATACCATATTTCCTGATATCGTGGGAGCCGTCGCCGTTGGGCTTCTCCAGGACGACCAGGGCGATGCCAGCAATAGCCAGGGCAACACCCAGGATTTGCAACGGGGTGAGGCTTTCCTTCAAGAATATCCAGGCGATAAACGCGCCGATGACCGGGGCAAACGACATGAGCAACGTGGAGATGCGCGTTCCGATCAGAACGTATGCCTGGAACAGAAAACTGTCTCCCAGGACGAGGCCGATGAACCCGGAAAGCCCAAGCCACATCCAGCGTTCCCAACCCGCATTGACGGGAAGTAGAGAACCGAGTAATACCAGGTGCGCCACCATCACCAGGCTGACCGCGAAGATCAGCCGGATGCGATTGACCATAATCGAGCCGACCTCTTTTCCACCGGTGGTGAAGAAGACCGAGCTCATTGCCCAACAACAGGCTGTGATGATTGCTGCAAGTTCGCCCATGATTGCCTTTGCTTTTTCGTGATTTAGTGGGCGAATTATACCCCCGTCCTCAGAGACCCTGGCTCCGTGAGCAAAAGTAAGGAAAACCTTGTAATCCCTTTACCTGGTTGCCATCCAGAGTCCCCTTTGGGGATTCGCTTGTGCCCCTCTCCCCTCGTTACTATAATAGAGGCATCTCAGTTAACATGGGGTGAGCTGTGCATCCTGAACAAACATTTACAGCCTTATGGGTAGCAGAGAAACCGGGCGGCGGTGTTAGCCGCCAGATCGCCTTGCGACAAATCGGCGAGCTGCCGCACGGCGACCTGCTGGTGCGGGTACGCTACTCATCGCTCAATTACAAAGACGCTCTGTCGGCATCCGGAACCCACGGGGTGACCCGCCATTATCCGCACACTCCCGGGATCGATGCTGCCGGTGAGGTGG
>JAQTMA010000126.1 GCA_028714615.1 Anaerolineaceae bacterium
GGTTTCTCACTTCGGCAGTCGTCGGTTATTTCTCAATTCGCTGGCTGCTGCGCTTCCTCACCCAACGACCTTTGTATATCTTCGCCATCTATTGCGTCCTCTTGTGCATCACCGTGTTGGTATACACATATGCCTAAACATTGGCTGTGGCTGGGGATGTGTCTGGCCTTGGTTGGTTGTACTCCCCAACCGCTAACCACCCCGTCCGCCGCTACGCCTCAGGTGGTGCGCGTCCAATATTCCCCCAATTTACGCTATTGGACCCAGGTGCTTTCAGCCTGTGCTAACCGGGAACCAGACATCGCGCTGGTCGTCCAAGAGATATCGGTTCCCGCGATAGACCTTTCCAAGGGCGAGCTTGCTCTACGCATTGGCGCCCCGGATACCCTCCCCAATTTTAGCGCTCCCATCGGGACGGAAGAATGGGCAGTCATTGTGCATGCCGCAAACCCGATCGGTGAGCTAACTCTCGACCAGGTGCGCGCCATCTTCACAGGATCCGTATCGAAGTGGGAGGTTTTCGCATCCGCTGGGAGCAGCTCATCGTCACCTGTTACCGGCATTCCGGTACAGATTTGGAGGGCTCTCCCAGGAGACGACCTGGGGCAGGCCTTCTCACGGGATGTACTTGGGAATGAGAGTATTTCAAAGCGAGCATTCGAAGCGCCATCATCTGAAGCCATGCTCGAGGCAGTCAGCCAGAATCCGGGCGCGATCGGTTTCGTGCCCAGGCGTTGGGTGAATGGTTCGGTGAATGCAGTGAAGGTCGCAGGGGTTGAAGGCATCCTGGCGGAACCGGTCTTGGTCATGGCAAACACAGAGCCACAAGGCGCCGTCAGGCGGTTGGTGGCTTGTATGCAGGGAAGTAAATAGGGGGAAGGCGCCAGGGTTGGTTACCGAATCACGCTCGAAAGGGATAACCTCCCCCGTAGAGACGCCCCGGCGGGGCGTCACCATAGAACTAGGTCGAATGGATTTCTTCCTGGTAGAGACGCCCCGCCGGGGCGTCTCTACGGAATAAGGACAATTCGCAGGTGGCTTATGCGGTTTCCAAATAATGCGCCACTTCCCAATCGGTCACGTGGATGCGATACTCATCCCACTCCGCCTCTCTCGCCCGCAAGAAGGTTTCACAGATCACCGGACCGAGGGTATCCAGGATGAGCTGGTCTTGCTTCAGTTCTTCCAAGGCCGCGTTGAGTGAACCGGGGAGTTGTTCCACATTGTACTGCCGGCGTTCATCGGCATTCAGGTGATAGAGATTTACATTATTGAGGGGAGCCGGACAAGGCAGATTGTTGTCGATACCATCCAATCCGGCTGCCAGGATGACCGCAAATGCCAGGTAGGGGTTAGCCGAGGGGTCCGGACAACGCAGCTCGGCTCGAACTGCATGATTCTGTCCTGGGGTGTAGTGGGGGATGCGGATGAGCGCCGATCGATTGGTTTGAGCCCACCCAATATATACAGGAGCTTCATAACCTGGCACCAGGCGCTTATAGGAGTTCACCGAGGGAGCCACGACCGCCGAAAATCCACAGGCATGAGCCAGTTGACCTGCAATAAAACCGTAAGCGATCTTGGACAGATGTAAGGTATCCTCCCCATCATAGAACAGGTTGTTTCCCTGCTGATCGAAAAGGGATTGGTGGCAGTGCATGCCAGAGCCGTTAATTCCAAATATCGGTTTCGGCATGAACGACGCGGTCAGACCGTTCTGGGCTGCAATCGCTTTGACTGTGTACTTCAACGTCAGCACATTGTCCGCCGTTTGCAGTGCATCCGCAAACCGGAAATCGATCTCGTGTTGTCCGAGAGCGACCTCATGATGACCGACTTCGACCTCCAAGCCCATGCTATCGAGCGCCGCCATCAACTCCGTGCGCACGCGCACGGCTTCGTCGGAGGGAGAAAAATCGAAGTACCCCCCAACGTCATGCGGTACGGGATGGATCGTCTCGACGCCATTCCGCCGTAGCAGGAAGAACTCAGGCTCTGGGCCCACGTTATACGTCCAACCGCGCTGCTTGATCGTTTCGAGCAATTCCTTGAGCAATCCCCGCGGGTCACCCGGGAAACGATTCCCATCCGGCTGGAAGATATCACAGAAAACTCGAGCCCGGCGCAGTTCAGGGGACGTCCACGGCAAGACCGCGTAGGTCGCCGGATCGATGCGCAAGAGCATGTCGCTCTCCTGGATGCGGGCAAACCCCTCGACTGAGGAACCGTCGAACCAGATGCCATTGTCCAATGCTCCTTTCAATTGCTGGATAGGTGCATCGACGCTCTTGACCACCCCATTGACATCGGTGAATTGGTAGGAGATAAATTTCACCTGGTCTTCTTTGACCCTTTCTAATAACTCATGCTTATCCATCATCGTTCCTCCAGAAAAAAGATTAAAATAAAACAGACACGCTTGGGCATGCCTGTGTCTGAGAAAATAAAGCAGAGCAGCCCTTCTCGATACGCAAACTCCGGTTTTCCCCAAGGGGTTAACCGGATCACCATGCTGCCTTGTCCCTCTCGTCGCCGGGAGGTTTTCAGTATGCATTTTTACAGAAGGGAGATGAAGCCCGTGATCAGGCTTCGGAGGCATCCGCTGATCGATCGATTTTTCCCCGGCAATCCGGGGTTAACACTCCCCTCGCGGGAAGGAACCTCCACCTCGTCATCTCAACTTGCGTTGAGATTCAGCCGCTGCTCCACTTTGCTATTCAATTGTTAGTTATTATACCCTACTTGCTCATACCGGGCAATACAAACACCCCACCATGCCGTGTGCCGCGTAGTTTTGAACCTGCTATCGCAGGTTATTGCCTCTTCCGGGGGGCTCCGCCTTGGCCAAGGCCTATCGCGTTACCACCGTGAGATAGAGACAGGTATTACAGGTGTTGGCTCAAAACCGATTTGCTGCATCACGAGCACAGCAGGGTTACATTTCTTATACCACAATCCAGAACGGATGGGTAGGGGGTATACCTTGAAATCACCCCGTAATTCGATGATATCAATTCGCTTGCCAATTCTGTATTCTTATGCTATTTTCAACCTATCTCATTGGATTTCTCAATATCGATCACCTGAAGTGTGGATTATGGCCGTAATTCGTTCCTTTATCGCCATTGATTTACCGAAACCCATCCAGGATGCTATCGACCAGGTTTCACGCGAGCTACAGACCCATAAAGCGGCCGGGGTGGTGCGCTGGGTACCGGCTAGAAATATCCATCTTACCCTCAAATTCCTGGGTGAAGTCTCTTCGAACAACCTGGAACTGCTGGTCAAGATCCTGCAAACCGAAATTACCCGCCACCGATGTTTCGAGATCAAGGTGAGTGATCTGGGTGCGTTTCCCAGCATCCACCGTCCTCGGGTGATTTGGGTGGGAGTGCAGGCTCCCCCCGCGCTGCATGCTCTGCAACACAGCGTAGAGGCAGAAACCATCCGGCTCGGGTATACCCCTGAAGAACGACCATTCTCCGCGCACCTGACCCTGGGGCGCGTCTCGCACAACGCCACACCCGAGGATATCCGCACGATTGGCGCGGTCCTCGCGGAGGTGAAGGTTGGCACGCTGGGGATGGCGCATATTGACCGTGTCCGCCTATTCCGTAGCGACCTGGAACCCGGGGGAGCGGTTTATACGTCCCTGTATACCATTCCACTCAGCCGCTAATGCATTTCTGCCTGTCGCCTGGGGGATTTCGAGATCCATTCCTTAAGAAAATTTCACCGTTCATTTGAAATTTGGCCCCATCCACACGGAATTTGAAATTGTGAGCGGCTTTGTGCTAGAATTCGTTCACACATATCGAGATAGGAGAAGCGGACACTGGATACTTTGGAACTGGCGCGGACGATTGTCAATGCACTTGAGGAAAAGAAGGGGGAGGATATCATTCTGATCGACATCCAGGAGGTGGCGTTCTTTGCCGATTACTTTGTCTTGTGTAGCGGGACCAGCGACCGGATGCTCAATAGCCTGGCTGATGCGACCGTCGAACAGGTAAAAAAGCAATACACCATCAATGGACGAATTGAAGGGCGACCTGATGAAGGTTGGGTGGTGGTAGATTTTGGGGACGTGGTGGTGCACCTTTTCGCCCCAGAACAACGTGATTATTACAACCTGGAAGAACTGTGGGAAACCGGGAAGATACTTCTCCGCTTACAATGAGAATTTCCCATCCCAGGATTAATGAATGAAGCATAACAATAACAGGTGGAATGGCCGAGCCATTCCACCTGTATATGCACGATCCACTATAGCTTTACCACCACATCCAGCGCGAGTGCCAGGAAAATCAAGAGAAGGTACATGCTCGAGAAGCGGTATAAGCTATAGGCTGTTCTATTGCCGCCTTGCCGCAGGACACGCCAGGCAGAATAGAGCATCAGCCCTCCTAATGTGACTGCCGAGACGAGAAACAGGCTACCGGTCATGCGGAAGACGGGCATCAACAAAGTCAACCCGACCAGTTCGATTGTATATATAAAAATCTGCTCCCGGGTAGCCTGCTCTCCCTTCACTACCGGCAACATGGGGACGCCGGCTCGGGCGTAATCCTTGCGCCGAACGAGCGCCAAAGCCCAAAAATGAGGTGGGGTCCACAGGAAGACAATTGCAAACAGAAAAAGCGAAGGGATTGCCAGGCTCCCGGTGGCCGCCGCCCAGCCAACTAACGGCGGAATGGCCCCGGCTCCTCCACCAATAACGATGTTTTGTACGGTGACTCGTTTGAGGAAGATGCTGTAGAGCAGCACGTAATAAACCATGCCGGCTAACGAGAGGACGGCTGCCAGCAGATTGACGAAACTTGCCATCACCAAGAAACCAGCCAGGCACAGTCCCAACCCGTAGGCTAATCCTTCCGCGGGGGTCATGCGGCCGGCTGCCAGGGGACGGCGGGCGGTGCGTTGCATGTTCCGGTCGAGATCGCGGTCGATGTATTGATTGATGGCGCTGGCTCCGCCTGCGGCCAGGGCGCCACCTAACATTGTCCAGAATGTGAGCATGAACGCTGGGAATCCCCGGCCGCCGACGACCATTCCGGCATAGGTGGTCACGAGCAGCAAGGCCACGATAACTGGCTTCGTCAGGGTAAAGAAATCCAACGCCCGCTGCCAGTGAGTATCCCTCACCCCCGCTTTCGCAGTCTCTTCTGGTATGTTCTCCCGTTCCAACCCGGTCGAAACCACCAGGATGACCAGGATTCCGAATAAACTGGTAGCGATGACAGCATGCAAGCCAACCAGGTCGTTTGGATACCCCCGTAATACTTTGAGCGCACCAATCAACGCCTGGCCAAAGAACAGCAAGGCTGTTGCGGTGGCAGCCGATAAGGTCACGCGCTGCGTATATCGGCGTCGCCAGGCAGAGATCAGCAGACCAACCACCAACAAGGTAGCCAGGCCGGTCAATAAGCGGTGGCTGAACTCAACCCAGCCTTGTTGGTTGCCCGGTAGTCCGCCGCTACACAATGGCCAGCCGAAACAGGTCGGGCTTGAACTGGCGCTGACCAGATAGACCCCGCTGACCATCACCCCAAAAACAGCAGCGAATGCTACCAGGGAAACGCGCCCGAAGGGAGTCCGGAAACGCAGGCGCATATCGAGTTTCGGATCACCGGATTGGTAATAAGCCGCCAGTGTGCTCGCCAACGTCAGCGCTAGCGCGCAGAGGGCCAACCCAAGGTGCAGGGTATACTTTGCAGCCGAAGCTTGCAAGGCGCCGCTTTGTCTCCCCAATCCAGCTTCGATGACCAGCAGGAAGACAGCTACGTACAGCGAGGTTCGTAGCCACCGCGGGCCGGATGACCTCCAGGCAGCAAAAACTGCGGAAGCCAGTACCAATACTACGGAGAGGAGGGCGAGTGCACGGTGGGCATAATGCAATTGGGCGCTCAGGTCCACGGGGACTCCCCATTGGCCATAACAGGTTGGCCAATCTGGGCAGCCTGGTCCAGCCCCCGAATAGCGAATCACCAACCCGGCTACAATCAATAGATAGGTGGACAGCGAGGCGGCGAGTAATAGATATCGTAAGGTTGAGGTTTGCCCAGATTTAATCAGCGGATTCATCCCCTCTGAAGCGATTTGTAAAGGACCACAGGAAACCCCACAGCCAGGATGGTTGCGAAGGCAAACCACTGCAACGCGTAGCTAAGGTGAGGACCCTCGCTCAAATCGATCTGGGGAAGTTCAGCGTACGGCGCGGCGCCGGCGCCAACCTCCGGAGCAGCTTGGAGATACACCGGTAGAAGCGGCTCCGCTACCTGGCTTGAAAGTACGCTCAGATGGACCGAATTGACGTGCATAATCCGGGCATGTCCTGTGGGGAGGTTGGCTGCGCTGGAATCCTGAGGCAGCAGTATCATGCCCCTGACTGTCACCACCCCCGGCTGATTGTAGCGCTGCCAGGCTGCCACGTTCAACTCGGTCGCAGGAATCCAGCCTCGATCAACCAAAATCGCTTGCTGAGCCCCATCCAATACCAGTGGGACGAGCAAATGCACCCCCACCTGCCCATTGCGAGCCTCACTACCTAGAGCGACTGCACCCGCTGGGTCAAAAGTCCCCTTGACTATCGCGTTCCGATACTGCAAATCAGATGGCCGCAGCGGCAGGGACGCCTGGTTCAGATCGAGAACCGGCAAGGCTGAATGGGCTTTCACCTGGGCATTGTTTACCCGGCGGGCTGCCAGCCGGTCCAGTTGCCAGAATCCCAGACGGACAAATGTCAGAATGGCGATGAGCACGAGGATGCTTACCCACACCAGGTGTGGTTTGGGGAGCGGGTGCCAACGCTTAAGTGAGTCCCCCCAATTCAATCGCTGTCCTCGTGCGGGGTCGACAAGCCGGTGGGTTTATACGTCATCCAGGAACCTCCGAGCCATTTCTCAGCCTGCGAAGGTGACAACGTGCGCCGGTCATATACCACCACCGCACCAGTTCCCTGGAGAGAAACCAGGATGACTTGCATAGTACGTTCGCTGGCAACAAAATGATTCAAGAATTCCTCACGATCCATGCTACGATCATCGAAATCCAGGATCACGAGGTCCGGTTGAAGTTCATCCAGGGCCCGGATCGTTTCTTCCATGGTGGTCGTCAGGCTGACCACATTGGCGGTGTCTCCCCATTTTTGTTGGAACATATTGCGCAACCCCTTTCCAAACAGAGGGTTGGCAGACGCGATTAAAACCCGGCGCGGAGCCGTATTCATCTTCTTCCCCATCTTGACACCCAACCTATGACCCGCCCAATTCTGCATTCTACATCCTTACCCCTTAAATTTACCAACATTCTGCTTGATTGTCATCCACCAGAGATCGATTCGGGGGTTAAATCAGAGAGACGGATGGGTGAATTCCCGATCACCCATCCGTCTCTCCAGGGTAGAAGTTGCTTATTCTACTTTTTGGATCAATCCCATCTGGATGGCCTTGCTCACGGCTTCCGTACGATTGGATGCATCCAATTTTTCGAGGATATGCCGGATATGGGTTTTCACAGTGTTTTCAGAGATAAACAGTTGGGAGCCGATCTGGGTCGTAGTCATACCATCAGCCAGGCAGTCCAATACTTCTAACTCGCGATCGCTGAGGGGATTCGGTGTACCGGACGGTTGCCCGCGGGTAAGCGCTTTCAACACCGCCGCGGTCACGTCCGGTGAAATTACGGCTTTGCCTTCGATCATCAACAGGATCGCTTGCCGCAATGCATCCGGCTCAGCATCTTTTAACAGATATCCATTCGCACCTGCTCCCAGTGCACCCAGGAGATCGTCATCCTGTCTAGAAATGGTCAGCATCAGGATAGGTAACTTGAGCTTACGTTCCCGCAAAGCTTGAACGGTCTGAATCCCATCCATAACCGGCATATTCACATCCAGCAGAACAATATCCGGATTGGTGGTTTCGATCACATTCAACGCTTCCCGCCCATCCCCGGCTTCACCCACCACCTGGAATTCTGGGATGTCGGCCAGCAAGCTGATCAATCCACGGCGAAACAGAATATGGTCATCGACCACTACCATTCGGACATTTTTACTCATACCGGTGTTTCCTCCAGGCGATAAGGCAGGCGCAGGCGGACGGTGGTCCCATGCGTCGGGGAACTGATAATCTGGAAATCGGCCCCGATCAACTCGGCTCGTTCGCGCATCCCCCGCAGACCGTATTGTGAAATCGTTGGGACGTCATCAGGCGAAAAGCCCTGCCCATCATCGCTAATTTCGATGATCATGTCTGCTTCCCATCGGAACAACGCTACCGAAACATGTTGGGCCTGAGCATGCTTGCGAATGTTGCTCAACGCTTCTTGCACCACCCGCAGCAACTGGGCCTGGATTTCCATTGGCAACCCAACAGGGTCAATTGTAATTGAAAGGCTGGCGTTAATCCGGGTAGCTTCCGTGAAATCCTCCGCTGCCTGGGTCAACCAGGTGCGCATGCTATCTCGTGGCGTCACCCGCAAGTGATCAATCGCCTGGCGGGTATCCAGGTAGGCATCTGTTAGGGTTTTATAGGTCATATCCATGGCTTCTTGCAAGCGGGAGGTTTCACCCCGCGAAAGGTAAGCTTGCATCTGAGAGGCCTGCAACTTAAGAAATGCCAGGGTCTGAGCCAGCCCGTCGTGGATCTCTCTTGCCAGGCGATTACGCTCTTCCATGACGATGTGGTACTCCATCTCAAGGATAAAACGCTGGTTTTCCACCAACACTGCCGCTTGGGAAGCCAGGGTCTTCAGGACTTTCTGTTGTCGTGGGAAAAAGGGTTCCCTAGAGCGATTCGCGATCAGCATAGCGCCAAGAGGAGGGGAATCCGGCGCTGTTAAGGGAGCCGCCAGGATCGATCCCAATCCAGCCGGCAATTCGATGCCATCCTGCCCGGCACACGCAGAGACCAGTCCATTGCACTGGATCGCTTGTTGAATCATGGAGTCAATGTAGAGATCATCAAGATAGTCTGATTTATCTTGCCCAAAAATAACCATCGGTCGCGGTGGGGAACCGCCTCGTAACCAGAGCATTGCGTAATCTGCTTCTAATGCTTGCTGAGCATTATCCAGGAATTCCTTCAGGTCTGCTTCCAGATCTTTCTCGGGTGAGCGCACGAGCTGAAGCTGCCGTAAGGTAGCCGTTTCCTGGTTACGCATACGCAGTGTATCGATAGCTAAGACGATCTCGCTGAGCAGGCTTTCCAGGAATAACCCCAGCTCGGACGGGAGGGGTTGTTCAGCGGGCAGATATAAGTAAATCATCCCGAGGTTATGCTCCCCTCGCGCCAGGGGGAAGCAATAAATTTCAGTCTGACCGAAGGTCTTTGGAAAACGTAGTGGACAATCCTCAGTAAGTGTGGCATGCCGCAAAGCACAGGTTTTACAACGCGCTTGCCCTTCAGGAGAAAGGGCCTGGCGAGATAATTCCCGTAAATCAGCTTCTGGAATATGCCCGTGGCGCAATAACGCCAGGGGCTGACCCAGATTGTCCATGGGGATGTAAGCGCTGCCGGTCGAATTCACCAGGTCGCCAAACAAACCCAACACCGCTTCCATCAAACTGGTTTCATCGACCGCATCTGCCAGATGAGCATTCAATTGAAGTACGGCTGTCATACGTTTTTGAATTTCTTGCAGGTGAGATTCGGATTTCTCGACCCGCTGCATTAACCCTGCCTGGGCTTGCGTTACTGCTATCCAGGTACCGGAGAGCCAGAAAGCAAAGCCGGCCAGCCCTAACGCCAGGAAGTATCTTCCAGGAACGACCCAGGCTCCCTCAACGCGGTTTGAAAACAGAGTTACCAAACCGAACGCGGAGAGCAGGGTAATGAGAGATACCCCCCAGCGAATCCAACGCATGTGACGATAGGGTGATAGTCGCGAGCGATTCACAAATTGATTTTACCCCAATTTAGCCAAACAATAGCACATTTGTCTGCTGAGAAATCCCCGCGAAAGCTTCTGGAATTGTAGAATAAGTGATATTCCCTATGTAGATGAAGATAATCGATAATTATTATCTGCGCAAGATTTTAGGACATATGTCACTTACTTTGTCGACACAGAAGCGGTTATTATTATTTGACAATTTATATCTAGATTAGAGGTGAATCATGTTTCGAGTGAGTCGACGTGTGGACTATGGTCTAAAACTACTGATCGCCCTGGCGGCGGATGAAGATTCTGGTTCGCAGGCCACTTCTCGCCTGGCAGAACGCCTGGAAATCCCCCTGGCCTTTTTACATCAGATCGGTCGCAGCCTGATCCAGGCAGGCATTCTGCGCTCTTCGCCTGGCCCGGGCGGCGGCTTGCGCCTGAACCAATCGGCAGAAGAGGTATCTTTGCTCCAGGTGCTCGAAGTCCTGGATGGTCCTGTACGCCTGAGCGCCTGTCTTGACCAACCTGAAGCCTGCGGCGATGATGCCAGTTGCCCGTCACACCAGATGTGGGCCGGTATCCAGGAACGCCTGATGCGTGAACTGGGATCGATCCGCCTTTCGACCCTGGCAAGCCAATCAGATACGAAAACCTCTGCGTTTTACCCGATCCCCGAATATTCCTCACGCGGTAACCCAATCGCCGCGTAAGAACAGCTTCAGCGAGCACGTGTTTCCCATTTCCGCCCCGGAACCCCTACCGGGGCGGGAGTGGTTTAAATCACCATGTTACCTTTTCTCGATTGCCACGATATACAGGGTAGAATCTGAAAGGAGCGAAGCATAGCCCACATGGCTGAAATCATCCATATGCAAGCCCTCTTTGCTACCCTGGAAGAACCAAGCGACGACACTCTGGTGAAAGCTGCTCTGCGCGATACCGCTCAGTTCGCGTCTCTTTACCGCCGCTATGCAGCCCGGATCTACCGTTACTGCTACAGCCGCACCGGTTGTCAAGCCCGTGCCGAAGATCTGACATCGCTGATTTTTCTGGACGCTCTGAATAATCTGCCGCATTACCACGCAGGAACCCATTTTGCAGCCTGGCTGTTTGCTATCGCGTATCGCCGGGTCGTCGATACCTACCGCCGCCTTGCTCCTGACGCTGGCGGGGTTGGTTGGATTTGCCGGCCCCGCGCAGGTGTGGGCAGCCGTGCGCGGTTTGCTGGGCTTTGTACCGGGGATCGGTATCGTTCCGGTCAGCGCTGATGCGGTGATCCTGACTGAGCCAGGAGGTCAGTTGGGATATCCCTAAGAACCCATAATAATTCCCAGAATTGATCTTGCATAACAAATCCTTGCCAAGGTTTGGAACCTTGGCAAGGTTAGTTTCTAACCAATCAGCCTATCCGTTTTAAGCTTAGGCCAGTTGACTGAGCGCTTCTAGCACTTCTTTGCTGTGCTCGGCGGGCTTGACCTGCTCGAACACCTTCGCCACCATCCCTTCTGGATCGATCAGGAAGGTGGTGCGCATAACCCCCATATATTCACGCCCCATCATCTTCTTTAACCCCCAGACCCCATATAGCTCACAGACTTTATGATCCGGGTCAGCCAGCAGGGTAAATGGTAGGTAATACTTGTCCTTGAACTTGGTGTGGGATTTGACCGTATCCGGGCTGACACCCAAAACGACCACCCCTGCTTTTTGGTAGGCAGAGTAATCATCCCGGAAGTTACACGCTTCGGTCGTGCAACCCGGCGTAT
>JAQTMA010000127.1:0-3262 GCA_028714615.1 Anaerolineaceae bacterium
AAAGGTACCCATGAATAAAGAGCGGAAATTAACAGGGAAAATTGCGCTGGTAACAGGCGCTTCTAGAGGTTTGGGCAAAGCGGTTGCTCTGGAACTTGCTCAGGCTGGTGCATATGTCATTGCTACGGGTCGGAGCACAAGGGGTTGTAGTACCCAAAGCAAGCTACCGGCTACGACGATTGATGACACAGTCGACGCAATCCACGAAGCCGGAGGTATGGCCGAGGCCATCAAGTGTGATCATACCAACCCTGCAGCGGTAAAAGCGCTTGTCGATACCATTGGAAAACAACACGGCAAGCTGGATATCCTCGTGAATAATGCGTGGGGCGGGCATGATGCACATGACGAATCGGAATCAGGTGAGGAAGTCTGGGAAGAGCCGCTGGACCAGTTCGAACATATGCTTTTGGCGGGACCGTACTCGGATTATATTACCAGCCTGTTAGTGCTCAAATATCTGATGGGTCCCCTCCACAAAGGCCTCATTATCACCACTACCTGGCACACCGCCGAACCGCCCATGTGGCTGCCGTATGAGACCAGCAAGGCTGCCAAAAATCGTTTGGTCTATGTCCTGGGTTACCACCTCAAAGATAAGGGTATTCCGGTGATTGCAGTTGCTCCAGGATGGATGCGAACCGAGATAATGTTGACTCACCACACGATGGATGAACTCGAAGGACAGACCGAGACGCCATATTACGCTGCCCGAGGCATTGCCGCGCTAGCGAGCGACCCTGATGTCATGCGCTTTACAGGGAAACTCATGGATGTCAGCGACCTGGCTGACATATACGGTATTGCTGATCTGGACGGCTTTCAGCCACGGTTGAATGCAAAACACCTTCGTCATGAAGGTTAGTGCATGCTGCAGGAGAAAGCTAGGGATGATGGAACTATGTATAATTGATGACGTAATCTGACATATATCCCCGTAGAATAATAATCGAAAGAAGGCAAGGTGATGACCCAACCTGCGATCCGTCTGATCACCCTGATCATGCTGCTGCAGAGCCACCCGCATCAGAGAGCGGCCGACCTGGCCAAGGAGTTAGGTGTGTCAGTGAGGACGCTGCACCGCTACTTCGCCATGCTCGACGAGCTGGGTATCCCCTGGTATGCGGAGCGCGGCCCGCACGGCGGCTTCTCCCTGGTACGCGGCTACAAGATGCCGCCGCTGGTGCTGACCCCCGAGGAAGCGACCGCCGTATATCTGGGCGCCGGCCTGGTCGATGAGGTGTGGGGCAGCATCTACGCGCAGGCCGCGCGTGGAGCGCTCGCCAAGTTGGACAACGTCCTACCGGACGAACAGCGGGCGGAGATCGCCTGGGCGCAACGCTCCCTGGTAACAACCGGGCTGCATCGCAACGACATGACCGCACTCACACCCGTCCTGGAGCAATTGCGCCGGGCGGTGCGCGACCGGCAGCGGGTGAACATGGTCTACCGCAGCGGCAGCCACCCGGAGCCTCATCCCCGCGAGTTGGACCCGTATGCCCTGGTACATCGTTGGGGATGGTGGTATCTCGTCGGTCATTGCCATCTGCATCATGAGGTGCGTCTATTCCGGGTGGATCGCATCCTCGAATTGGCGCTCACGGAGCAATCCTTTCAGATACCACCGGATTTCGATGTGCGGGCATTCTTGAAAGCGGAACTCCAGTTCCAGGCGGCGCTGCGGGTGCGCATGCGCTTTTCGCCCGAGGGAGCGAGTGTCGCCCACCTGAATCGGGCTTACTGGGAAACGCTCGAAGAACAGCCCGACGGCAGTGTGCTGGTGACATTCTTAACGCCCGACCTGATCTGGGCTGCCAGCAACGCTCTCAGCTACGGTCTACTGGTGACCGTGCTGGAGCCGGATGAACTGCGCACGTTGGTGCACGACCAGGCGCAAGCCATCGTGCAGCGCTATCAGGCATAATGATCTAAATCTGAAAGGAATACCTCATGCCTCGCCCAACCACGAAGGACCAACTCATCTCCGACAGCCGCACTGAATACAGTGGCCTGGAACGTTTAATCGCCAATCTTTCTCCGGACGAGATGGTCAAACCGGGTGTGATGGGAGATTGGTCGGTTAAAGACATCCTCGCCCACCTGAGCGAGTGGCATTGCATGGTACTAAGCTGGTATGAATCCGGACTGCGGGGTATGGCTCTCCCCATCCCGGCAAAGGGATTTAAATGGAGCCAACTTCCGGCGCTCAATCAGCAAATCTATCTCCGATATCGAGACCAACCGCTAGATGAGGTACTTTCTCGCTTCCGAGGATTTCATCACCAGGTGATGAAGCTTATTGACGATTTAACCCCGGAAGAGCTTTTCACTCCAGGCTATTACACCTGGACGAAAAAGAACCATCTGGCTGCGTATATCGTGTGTTGCACTGGCGGTCATTACCGTTGGGCCAGTACCGAGATCCGCAAGGGAATCCGGATATTATCCAAGGAGGCAAAATGAAGAAAGGACTGATCATCGGCGGGATCGTGCTCCTGGTAGCGGCCGGCGCCGCAGGAATCTTCATCTGGAACTGGATGCAGCAGCCGCTCTATACTCCCGGGATGGTGCGGGCGGAAAAGAACCTGGCTGCGCCGCTGACCCCGCCTGTGCAGCCAGCCGGCAGTCCAGACTGGCTGGTCGAGCCGGGCGTCCGGCTGCATCACTTCTCAGATGGAAGTGGAGCAACCATCCTGGTCGTCCATGGCGGGCCGGGTTCTCCGTTCGTGACCCCGCCGCCCGGTCTGCATGCGCTGGCGCAGCGTTACCAGTTCCAATACTATGACCAGCGCGGTTGCGGGGCATCAACCCGCCCGATCGATAAGTTCGACTCTGCCAACACCTATCAGAACATGCTCGCCCTGGACAAAACCCTCGGGCTCGGCGCACAAATCGCGGATATTGAACGCATCCGCCGCATCCTGGGCGAGGACAAGCTGGTGCTCGTGGGCCATTCCTTCGGCGGGTTCCTGGCTGCGCTCTACGCAGCCGAGTTCCCGGAGCACGTCCGCGGGCTGGTGCTGGTAGACCCGGCCGAGATGCTGGTCATGCCCGTCCCGGGCGGCGGCTTGTTCGAATCGGTCAAACCGCTGCTCCCGGCAGCAATGCTCTCCGACTATGACCAGTACCTCAAGCGCTATTTCGACTTCAACCACCTGTTCCGGTACAGCGATGGGGAACTTGCCGGGCTGAATGCCGAGTTTACCCGGTACTATGAGATCGCAGCGCAGGCGAAGGGGTATCGCGTGCCTCCCGGCCAGCC
>JAQTMA010000127.1:3362-11548 GCA_028714615.1 Anaerolineaceae bacterium
TGGATCAAGGATAACGGCTACCAGGCCACCGGAACGGTCTACGAGTTCTACCCGAACAGCCCCATGGATACACCGCCTGCTGAGTTGCAGACCCAGATCGTTTTCATGGTCACGAAAGCGTAGACCGGATGCGACTGCTGGAATGGGGGCTCCAGGCTCGCAAGCAATTGCGGTCGTTGGCTTTGGCTTCGTAGAGGGCCTGGTCGGCGCGGTCGAGCAGCCGGTCGAAATCCAGGTCCTCGTCCGGCTGCAACCCGGCCACCCCGAGGCTGATGGTAACTGCCGCCAGCCCGCTGGCGGCCGGTATGCGCGTTTCGGCGATGGCAGAGCGCAACCGCTCTCCGACCTGGCAGGCTTGAGATGCTTCTGTTTCGGGGAGCAGGATAACAAACTCCTCGCCTCCGTAACGCGCGATCACGTCGTATGCCCGCAGGCACTTCAGGCTGCCGGCAGCCAATATCGCCAGCACCTGGTCGCCGAAGATATGGCCGTGCAGGTCGTTGATGTCCTTGAAATTGTCGATGTCGAAGATGATCACGGAGAGGGGTTGGCCGCTGCGCATCGCGCGCTCGAATTCGCGCTCCGCGAGGGTAAAGAAGTGCCGCCGGTTGAAAAGACCGGTGAGCGGGTCGGTGATGGCCAGCCACTGGAGCTGTTCTTCGGTCTGTTTGCGCTGGGTGATATCTTGCAGCAGGATCAGGCTGCCGGTGATGAGGCGGCGGTTATCAAACAAAGGCGATACGCGCACCTCGTAACATCGTTTTTCGCGCTGGACGGCCAGCTCCAGCTCCGTTTGCAGCGCGCGGGGACCGCCAAGGTTGGGGATGCCGGCGGCGAAAGCCGGCAGCTCCTGAAAGAAATGCTTGCCAAGCGCCCGATTCAATTGCAGTCCAAGGACATGCTGGGCGACCTGGTTCATATCCGCTATGCGTAGCATCCGGTCGAGCACGACGACGCCATCTTCCATATTTTCCACCAGAGTGTTGTAGGCGACCGGGACAATGTCGAAAAGGTGGTAGCGAAACAGCGCCAAGGCGACCACCCCGTTGCTGATGGCAAAGCCGATGGGCGTGACGTTATGCAAGAGGTACGGCACCCATCCCATCCAGGTGACGACGGTGGTGATCCAGGGGATGAGGATGCCTACCAGGACGGTGGCGATTTGCAGGCGGTAAACGCGCGGAGCCGAGATATAGTTGGCTGCCAGGACGTACGTCCCGGCAATCACCAGGCTGTAACCATAAAAGGGATAAACGATGAAGGCTGCTCCGTTGCCCCACACCAGGTTGGAAAACGGGACGCCGGGGACGAGATGAGGGGCAATACGGAAAAGCCCGTGCAGCCCATCCGTCCAGATCATCAGCAGGATGGCGGCTCCCATCCCCATACCCAGGCCACTCAAGCGCCGCGGGAGCTTTGACCATTGGCCGGTAAAATCGATCCCGAAGGCGCAGTAGGCCAGCGGCGTGGCGATGGCGCCGAAGAACTGGGCGTTGTTCCAGAAGAGCTTGCCGGCCAGGTGCGGACTGAGGGCCTGGAAGATAAAGCCCAGGGTCCATTCGGTTTCGGCCAGAGCCAGGAGCGCAAAGGAGAACCCCCCGGGTTGTGCGCGGCGCCGGAAAGCAAAAACGGCGATCCCCCCACAGACGAGGGCGGAAAGCAGATAGGGGATCAGAAATAAAAATGCCTGCCAGTTCATCGATGAATCATTCAAGCAGCCGGATGGTTAATGAAATGTTATGCGCCGGCCAGGCCGGCCCTGGGAAAATCCCAGTGAAACGTAACCATGCGCTCCTCCGTTGGGGTGCGGCCTGCCACGGGCTTCAGCAGAGGCCAAGGTCTATTATATCATCGGTAATTCTATTCCCTTCGTGAGGGGGAAAACCTGATTCACCGGTAAGGGTGGGCATCAAGGTACGAAACCCAGGATTCGGATTGCTGTATAATTTGTATAGACCACTACATTAGTCATCGGGGAGGAAAACGGATGGACAGGTGCCAGTGCCACTTCCGGCGGACCCTTCAGGTCGGGTTACGCCTGGTTTTTCTTTGTATCCTGATCACTTTCGGCATCACCATCCCCGGCTCTGCCCAACCAGGTAGCCAGGGAACGAGCCAGGCCGTGTGGAGCTGGTCGGACCAATTCACCCTCAACGGGATGAACCATCGCGTCCTCGCCATTCTCAGCGACAGCCAGGGAAACCTGTATGCGGGCGGCGATTTCACAACCGCCGGCAGCTCGGCGGCAGCCTACGTAGCCCGGTGGGATGGCAGTCAGTGGCTGCCCTTGGGAACGGGGATGGATAACACGGTCTTCGCGTTGGCTTTAGATGCGAATGGGAACCTGTATGCGGGCGGGGAATTCACGAAGGCCGGCGGAGTCGTTGCGAACCACGTAGCGCGCTGGAATGGCAGTTATTGGGAGCCGCTGGGTGAAGGGGTGAACAACACCGTCCTGGCATTGACTCTTGATGGCAGTGGAGATCTCCTGGTGGGCGGTGCATTCACGCAGGCTGGGGCTGCCAGCGCCAATCACATCGCCCGCTGGGAAGGCAGCAGTTGGTCCGCGCTCGCCGCAGGTACAGATGACGCCGTATACGCTATGGCGATCGATGCCAACGGCCTCCTATACGCCGGTGGTGATTTCCATACAGCGGGAAAAGTGAGCGCAGACCACATTGCCTGTTGGTCCGCCGGCGCCTGGCAAGCCCTTGATGAAGGCACCGATGACCGGGTGATTGCACTGGCAGCCCGTGGAACGGCTGTGTATGTGGGAGGTGGTTTTGATTCGGCCGGCGGCTTACTGTCCAAGGGCATCGCGAAATGGGATGGCAGTTGGGCTGCGCTGGGCTCCGGCATCGACGATGGCTACGACGTGCGCGCCCTGGCCGTGGATGGCGCCGGTAACCTGGTTGCCGGCGGCATTTTCAATTCCATCGGCGGCGCCGCTGCCAATGCGATCGCCTCATGGAACGGGACAACCTGGTCTGCACTTGGCCCGGGCGTCACCCGCGGGTCATACTACGCTTATGTGTCGGCGTTGGCCGTGCGTGGCGGCAGGATTTATGCGGGCGGCGACTTCAGACAAGCGGGAGATCAAAGCAGCAGGTTTGTGTCTGCGTGGGATGGCGCCGCCTGGTCAGCTCTGGGTACGGATGCGAGCGTGACCAGCAATGTCCATGCTCTGGTCGCGAACGGCAGTGACCTCTACGTCGGGGGCACGTTTTCTTCGGCTGCGGGGGTCGCCAGTACGGCGTCCATTGCCCACTGGAACGGCCAACAGTGGTCCTCCTTGGGCGGCGCAGATAGGGGCGTCTACACGCTGGCCGTAAGCGCAACCGGTGATCTATACGCTGGGGGCAGCTTCACCCGAATAGGCGGTGTTAGTGCGAACTCGATTGCGAAATGGGACGGCAGCGCCTGGACAGCTCTCGGAAGTGGAGCGCCGGATCGGAATGTCGTCGCGATTGTCGTCGTCGGGAATACGGTCTATGCCGGAGGATATTTTGAGAGTATCGCGGGTGTCCCCGGAACGGCAAACATTGCCAAATGGGAGGACGGCCAATGGAAGGCGCTCGGTTCCGGCACAGACGGGGAAGTGTTTGTTCTCGCGTCTGACGATCAAGGCAACCTGTACGTGGGCGGGAATTTTTTCTCAGCCGGAGGCGTTGAGGGCACCCAACATATCGCCAAGTGGAATGGGGATCATTGGTCATCGCTGGGCGGAGGATTTAAAGGCGCCGTAGAGGCGCTGGCAGCGTCAGAGGATTGCATTTACGCGGGCGGTCAATTCCAAACAACGGTCGACAATATCCCTGTCAATTCTATCGCGTGCTGGAACGGCTCCTCCTGGTCGGGTCTGGGGACTGGGATGGATTCATATGTCCGTGGGCTGGCGACAGATGCTCAAGGGAATTTGTACGCAGGCGGCGATTTTCACCTGGCGAACGGAGCCTCCGCAGCTCATATCGCGCGTTGGGACGGGATGGAATGGACCGCCCTCGATAGCGGAACCGATAGCAACGTGGATGCCCTGGCGGTGAATCCGCTTTCGAAGGGCGTTTATGCAGGCGGCAATTTCTCCATAGCGGGCGGCAAGCCTTCGAATTATTTGGCCTATTGGTCGCCAACCTATCCGGTCTTTTTGCCGTTGGTAAGGCACTGAGGCTTGAGCGATCGCGAGGCTGAGCTGCCGGGGGACGTGAAAGGGCAGATCGGATATTAGGGGAAGGGGCATGAAAAGCTACCGACCTCGCGTTACAGGCACAACGACTCCGGGGAGGACAGCGCCGGCGCGCACCTCAAGCGCCAGGTGATGGGGCGTGAAGTGGTGGTCGCGATCACCCAAGGGAAGCTGGATTTTGGTCCCTGGGAGCAGATCTTCTATGGGGAGTTCGATGGAAGACGGCGGAAGCGGGTGCTGGTCAAGATCATCGGGGAATAACGGTCCTCACATGTCAGTTGATTGTCCTGGCGGGGGAAGAAACGGAATGCTGGATTGAAGGATCAGGCCGGTTTCTCTGGAGAATAATCAACCCATTTCTCCTTCTACCTACCACTCAAATATATTATCCTGGGAGGTATTGCTATCTCGCCCTCTCCCTTGGAGCCGGTCGCCGAAATCAAGACCAATTTCGTTGCACCAAAATTCGGGCTCATCTATAATATTGATATCCTTAATCTATCAAGAAAAGAATCCTGTCACATCACCATAACAAGCCTTATCTGATCGTATCATGGAGGAAATCATCGTGCAGATCAAGATCAAGTACCTATTCAAACGCGTGCTTATGGTGTTGGCTCTATTCACTGCTCTTGGCTTATCACCTATCAGCGGCCACCAAGCCTCCGCTGCATCCAGCGTAATCCGAATAACACCCGACGGCCTACTGACCCCCGATTGTGGCTCCAGTTGGGCGACCGCTTGCGATTTGCAATATGCAATCAACATCCTTGCGGATACCTCCGGAGGGTTATCATGGGAGCTATGGGTCAAAGCGGGTACTTACCTCCCCACCACTAATTCTACAGCCCCGTCTGTTTCATTCGTGCTCAAAAATGGGGTCGCATTCTATGGCGGTTTTGAGGGAAATGAAGCTGCGCGCGATGAACGCAGTTGGACAGGTCATTCATCCATCCTCAGCGGTGATATCGGCCATGACGATCAAGCCAGTCCCGCCACGGATACCAGTAAGATCGTCGGCGTAAATGCTTACCATGTTGTCACTGCGAATGGTGTAAATCAGACAGCTATCCTGGATGGGTTCACTGTCACGGCGGGGAAGACCTGGCTTGGGGGAGATCCCTCTTATCGCGAAGGGGGAGGCATGCAGATCATGGGTGGAAGTCCAACTCTGAGTAATCTCATTTTCAGCGGTAACCAAGCCTTCCAATCCTCGGGGGGAGGGATCTTTAATCAACCTGGAGATCCGATCTTAACGAACGTTGATTTTATTGGAAATGGTGGAGGGGCACAAAGCGGCGGCGGGTTTTACAACGATGGGGGTAATCCAATCCTAACGGATATCACGTTCATCAACAATTCTGCAAGTAACGGCGGGGGAATGAGTACGTTCGGAAATGCGGTTCTGACCCACGTTACCTTTAAAGACAATTCTAGTGCACAGGGTGGTGGACTCTATACCGGGGGAAATGCGGTCCTTAACGATATAACCTTCACAGGGAATATTGCTTTCCTTAAAGGTGGTGGAATTACGAATTATGGGATCCTCTCGATAACAAATGGTATTTTCGAAGGGAACAGCGTGACCAACGGATACGGTGGCGCAATTTATAACTCGAATGCCAGTTCACCTTTAACGATCAGTGGAGTAACTTTTTGGGGGAATCAAGCCATGAGCGGTGGTGGGCTGTACAATGAGTTTAGCCAATTTGTCACTCTGAATAACGTCACCTTGACACAAAACAGCGCAGATAGTATGGGTGGCGGAATATATAGCACCTCGTTTCCTCCGGTTATTCGGAACGGGATTCTGTGGAACAATACCCCTGATCAAATTAGCGGTGGGGTCAGTGTATCCTACAGTGATATCCAGTCGGTTCCAGGTGAATTGTATCCTGGCCTAGGGAATATTAACGCTGATCCACTCTTTGGGCCGGTGGGAACTTACGGAGGCGACACGCAGGTCTTTCCATTGTTACCCGGCAGTCCAGCGATCGATGCCGGGGAGAATGCTACTTGCGCTCCAACTGATCAACGCGGAGTGACCCGTCTTCAACCCCAGAGCAATGGCATTTGTGATATGGGTGCTTATGAAACGAGGGGATATACACTGTCGATTTCCGGAAACGGAAACAATCAACACGTGGATCTTGGCGCTCCATTTAGCTACCCCTTGATCGTCACCATATCCAGCGCTTATTCAGAGCCAGTCGTAGGAGGAATAATCAGCTTTAGCGCCCCAAACAGTGGTGCAAGTGCTGTAATTAGCGGGTCTCCCGCAGTTGTCGTTGAAGGCGGCACAGCCACTGTTACTGCGACCGCTAATGATCAAGCCGGAACATACTCTGTCAAAGCTTCAGCCCGTGGGGTAGCCCCGATAAACTTCAATATAACCAATGAGGGGACTGCTACAATTACAAGTGCGAACTCTACAGTGAACCCTTCTGATTATGGGCAGTCGGTGACCATTGACGCCTCTGTAGCCGTTTTACCCCCAGGTACCGGCGAGCCCACCGGAACAGTGATTTTCTATCATGATGACGAAGAGCTCGGTTCGGCGGTGCTTGACCAAGGTCAGGCTTTCTTTACCACGAGTGGGTTACCTGCTGGGACAAATGATATCACTGCAGCCTACATGGGTAACGGTCCCTTCTCCCCGAGCCGCTCAGATGTGCTCTCTCAAGTTGTCCATCCGGCTCCTGTAACCATTGAATTGTCCGACCTTAACTTTACCTATGATGGGCTTGCCCATTCGGCAACGGTGACGACCCATCCAACCGGGGTCATTGTTAATATTTTGTATAATGGCTTATCCACTTTTCCGGTCGGGTCCGGGTCCTATGCCGTATCCGCCTCGAGCGACGACCCAAATTATTTTGGATCAGCCACCGGAACCCTGGCAATTGAACAAGCTCCCTTGACAGTAACAGCAGCCAATCATAATCGGGTCTATGGGGAAAGCAACCCAAATTTTACGTATATTGCTACTGGATTTGTGCATAGTGAAACCAGAACAATATTACAAGGCGAGCCCGTCCTAACAACGGGGGCCACCCAGTCTTCCACTGTCGGAGAATATTCCATTTCAATTCACCCAGGGACTTTGACCGCGGATAATTATCACCTCACCTTTGTACCTGGGACGCTGAAGATAGACAAAGCCAGTACCGCTCTATTGGTCATATCTTCACTGCCCACCTCCATCTCAGGTCGCGAAGTTACTTTCACTGCGGTTGCTCTGGTTCAAGCGCCTGGTACCGGAATGCCAACCGGAACAGTTACTTTTTATGACGGCAGCACTGTAATTGGTTCTACAAGTCTCAATTCGGGTCAGACGTCTCTGAAAATTTCATCGCTGGCTGTTGGTACACATGCGATTAAAGCCGTCTACGGCGGGGACAGTAATTATCAAAACAGTATTTCCGTCGAGATCCCCCTACAGGTGGATTCGATTAAATGGTATCTGCCTATCGCGATCCGGTAGAAAGCTAGACATAGATAAATTGTTCGGCCAAATCTGCAATCCGGCTGGAGAATCGAAAGCGGGAATTGTGAATTGTTGGTGATCTCCATGCACATCACCACCACCGACTTCATCAGCGATGATGAATCCGGGCTGAACCAGGATTTTGACTACTGGCTGGAGGAGCTGGCCCCCCACGCTCCGACCTCGCGTTACCGCCACAACGACTCCGGGGAGGACAACGCCGGCGCGCACCTCAAGCGCCAGGTGATGGGGCGTGAAGTGGTGGTCGCGATCATTGGTTATCCCATTCTTCGAGGGCAAAGGATACAGCCTCCTCCAGCCGCATCGTTCTTCCTGCCAACCACGCCTCCTGATAGTGATCTTCCCCCAGTTGGTCACGAACCTGGTCATCCATACGATCAATTTCACCTTGATCGCCGGGTTGGTGGCTGGCGTCCATGTCTTCCAATAAGGCAGACGATGCCCCCAGCAAGCGGGCAGCGCGATCCGGCGCGCCTAAAGCCGCCAGCGGTCCGG
>JAQTMA010000128.1 GCA_028714615.1 Anaerolineaceae bacterium
CTTCTTCCTGATCACCCGCGCCATCTTTGGCGGGTGGCGCAGGCATGCACCGGGTTATTGGGGTGGGATGCATGGTAGAGACCCTCACGATATCCCACCAATGGTGGAAGAGTGGCACCGCAAGATGCACGAGGCAAGCTCAAACCCACCCGCTGAGCCCAAGTAACCGGGTGAGACCCGGTTGAGCAATTCCAACCACCCCGCTCCGCACTGCTGCGAATCAATGGCGGGGTGGTTGCTGATGCTCAACGAGAATGGAATGCTATACTAATGATCGATGAGCACAATTCTGATTGTGGATGATGAACCCAAGATCGTCCAACTGGCCCGCGATTATCTGGAGCACGCCGGTTTCCGGACCCTGACTGCCTACAATGGACCGGCTGCCCTGGAGATTGCTCACACGAATAAACCTGACCTGGTCGTCCTCGACCTGGGACTCCCCGGGATGGACGGGTTGGACGTGACGCGGTATTTACGCAAAGATTCCAATGTTCCAATCATCATGTTGACGGCCCGCGCCGAAGAGAGCGATAAACTGGTGGGGCTGGAACTGGGAGCCGACGACTATCTGACCAAGCCCTTCAGCCCCAAAGAGCTGGTAGCCCGGGTGCGCACTGTTTTACGCCGCAGCCAGATGACTCAAGCCGGCGCAGAAATCATCCGAGCCGCCGATTTGACCCTGGACATTCCTCGCATGCGTCTGACCGTGAGCCAACGCGAGATCGAGCTGACCCCCACTGAATTTCAGATCCTGGCGTTATTAGCCCGCCAACCGGGCAGGATTTTTACCCGCGGCCAGATTTTGGAAGCCGTCCAGGGAATTGCCCTGGAATCTTACGAACGCGCCATCGATACACACATCAAGAATATTCGTAGAAAAATCGAACCCAACCCACGCGACCCGCGCTACATCTTAATGGTGTATGGGGTAGGGTATAAATTCGAGGACCGCTCAACCCATGCCCCGTAACCATTGGTCACCCCACCAACCGCCGTGGTGGCCTGAGAATGAGACCTGGCCGCCGGTGGGACCTGCCCAGCAGCGCGGCTGGCGTTCTCGGCGCATCAAATTCTTTCGCCGGATCGGTTGCGGATTTGTTGCCTTCAGCCTGTTTCTCCTGGTTGGGACCACGAGCTTATTCTGGTTGGTCAACTCCATCACCGGTACTCCCAACCATTTCACCGGTTGGTTTCCCGTCCTGCGCGGGGTAGGTCTCTTCCTGATTTTGCTGTTCCTGGCGATCATCTTCACGACCGGCAGAGCCCTCCGCCGGGCAGCCCTCCCCGTCGGCGATTTGCTGGAAGCTGTCGGGCGGATCGAAGCAGGAGACTATTCCGTGCGAGTCCGCGAAGGTGGGCCCGGAGAAGTCAAAGCCCTGGCGCGAGCTTTCAATTCGATGGCGGAGGAGCTACAAACCAACGATGAGCAACGGCGAAACCTGCTGGCTGATATCACCCACGAGTTGCGCACACCCATCACCGTCATCCAGGGTAATCTGGAAGGGATGCTGGATGGGATATACCCACCCGACCCAGACCGGATCGACTCTATTCTCGAGGAGACTCGCTTGTTATCGCGGGTGATCGACGACCTGCGCACCCTGTCCCTGGCCGAGGGCGGGTCGTTGAAACTGCAAATCGAACCAGCCGGCGTGGACGAATTGATCTGCGACCTGGCCGCATCGTTTGAACCACAAGCCAAGGCTGCGGGAATCCATTTGAAGACCCAGGTTCAACCCGGTTTACCGGTGCTTGAGATCGACCCAACTCGGATCCGTGAAGTGCTAACCAACCTGCTCGCCAACGCCCTCCGGTACACACCAGCAGGTGGAGAAATCGAAATAAGCAATTGGCAGGTCTCCAGTGAGCCCGATAAAGTCTTCTTCCAGGTGCGCGATTCTGGCGCCGGGATTCCTCCGGAAGATTTGCCGCACATTTTTGAACGGTTCTACAAGTCCAGCGATTCGCATGGTACCGGGTTGGGACTGGCCATCTCCAAGAGTCTGGTGAACGCACATCATGGGGGAATTACTGCGACCAGCCAGCCCGGTCATGGGACTCTGGTTCAGTTCTGGCTACCTGTACCGGAACAAAATCGGTGAGTTCCATTTGGCCATTCGTTGTACAGTATAATTCAGATTGATTAAGTGGGGTTATAATGTAACGCTTTAAGATAAATGTTCTCCGAGTAGCTATGTCTACTTCCATCGATTAATTGCGTAAGGAGTGATTATGGCAACTGTTCAAGCGCCTGTGTCCCCCGAACGAGGGCCTTCACAAACAAAATGGCGTGTACTGGTTTCTGTCATTTTCGGTATCTTCATGGTCATCCTGGATACGACGGTCGTGAACGTCGCTTTCCAGACCCTGCGGACGGAGTTCGGAGCGACTTTGAGTGATTCGCAATGGATCATCAGTATCTACGTGCTCTCATTAGGAATCAGCACCCCGCTGGCCGGATATCTCGCCGATCGTTTTGGTATGAAACGCACCTACCTGACCGGTCTATCGATTTTCGTAATCGGCTCGTTGCTCTGTGGTCTGGCGCCCAACCTGACCATCCTGGTTATGGCGCGCGCGCTGCAGGGGTTTGGAGGCGGGATTGCCCTGCCATTGGGGTCAGCTTTTCTGTTCCGTACGTTTCCGCCCGAAGAACAAGGCGTGGCATTGGGTATTTTCGGAATCGCCATCTTGGTTGCCCCAGCGGTTGGTCCCATTTTAGGTGGTTTCCTGGTCGACCATAATTTGTGGCGATATATCTTCTTCATCAATCCTCCCATTGGTATCATCGGCGTTATCCTTGGTTCTCGATTTTTACCAGCTTTCCAAAGCAATCGTATTCCCAGGTTCGATTTGCTAGGCTTGATTACGGAGGTCATTGGGTTTGGCGCAGTCCTGTATGCTGCTTCTGTAGCCGCCAACCAGGGTTGGTCCGCCCCGGCGGTGGTCACCTGGTTCACCATCGGTGGGATTGGTTTATTGGCCTTCGCACTGATCGAATTATTCGTCGCAAAAGAACCGCTATTGGATTTGCGGCTTTTCAAAAAGCGCACTTTCCTCACCGCCAGTCTGCTCGGTTACGTCAGTGTGGTTGCCTTGTTCGGCGCCGAATTTCTGATGCCGGTTTACTTACAGGCGCTCAGGGGAAAAACAGCCTTAGAGACCGGTCTGACTTTGCTCCCCATGGCTCTGTCCGGAGGTTTATCGACTGTAGTCGCTGGACGGCTATACGACCGGATCGGTCCGCGCCCGCTGGTTGCGTTTGGTTTTACCATCCTGATCATCAACACCTGGCAATTGTCCCAACTGAAGGCGGATACACCCATTACCTGGATCATGTTCCTGTTGGTCTTACGCGGACTGGCGCTTGGCTCTACCGTTCAAACTACCTTTGTGACGGCCTTGTCAGTTGTTCCTTTACCGTTGGTTGCAATAGGATCGTCATTAACCAACTCAACTCGCCAGGTGGTGCAATCGATTGGCGTAGCAATTCTCGCGACAATCCTGGCAAGTACAATATCGCCTCAAATCGCTACGCTACAGCAGCAGTTTTTGGAGTCTCCCCGGACACCCGGATCATCCCCCGTGGCTTTATGCCAGGTTGCTCCAGGCACTGTCACGGCGCAATCTCTCCCTCCTGGAGATCCAGCTCCCCCGTTGCCACCCAAGGTATTGGCGCTCATCGGTGAAGCCTGTCGCGAAAACATATCGGGATTTGAACACGCGTACCAGGTCACTTTTTACGCCGCCTTTGTGTCGTTGGCTCTGGGTCTATTGCTCCCCGGCTGGCCATTGAAGTGGGGCGGAAGACGCGCGGCAGACGCTCCCCCACCACCGGTAGGTGAATAATGAAAGAATTAGTGTAAAATAGGGAGAATTTTTGCTGGAGGCATCATGGAGAACGGGTCGTATTCCCTATTTTCAGGCAAAGTCGTCATCCGCTTTAAAGATCGGGCATGCGACACGCCGGAACAATTGTTGACATCGCGTTTGTTTTTCCGGATTCTCGACCGGTGCATCGCAAACCTCGTCCAAAAAAACTCTAGCCTCCTGGCAATCTTCGGCCAGGAAGAAATCACGGATACCGATATCCACCGCCTGGCTGAGACATTGCGATACCTGGCCAAGCTACCTGCTGAACTGGTCCCCAAAGTCGTTCCAGGCTCTGAGGGATTCTTCCAGGATAAAAGTCTGTTGAACGCTTTCGTTGAGAGGCTGTATAACGACTGGCGCAGCTTGCAACGCCTCATTGTGTGCGACTCAGAAGGCGAAAACTTCGATCAGCGCCCTTACCGCACGTTCAACAACACCATCGAAACGCTGACTCACCTGGTGCGCAGCACGTACCGAAGCATCCAGGAGAACATCACCGGCAACCATCCCCGGATCTACCGCCAGGTGCGCGCCGGCGCTGAAATCGCTACGATTGCTCTCACCCAGGAGCTGCACCTGCCTGGAGGGGTATATCAAAAACTCGCAGGGATCCCTCTCATTCGCCAGGTGTTGATCTATCCTCCACTGATCTTCAATCCCCCCATGAATAAACGCAAAGGAGCCTTCCAGCAGGTGTACCGCAATCCACTTGAAGCATCCGATTTCAAACGCGACGAGTGGTTATGTTACCCGGCTCGGGTCGGCAGCCTGCTCGTCTGGGTCTATTTTTCACTGGGACACTTTGAGCTGGGCTTCTCGCTTTGTAACCTATTCGAGCTGGCAGACGACGAGGCTATCCGGCAGAAACCGGATGCGATCTTTGTCTATGGGGTACCCGATGAAGACCTGAAATCGTTCGGGACCTTCCCGACCATCTTCTACGACGATGCGGATAATGGCGTACTGGTTGGCGCAATTCCAGGAAGCGATGCTTTTGGATACTTTGGTTACCTGAAGAAAATGGCGCTGACGCTTCACAATATCAAAATGATGAAGCTCGGGCGACTGCCTTTCCACGGGGCGTTGGTGAACCTGAAAGTGCGCGGGAAGGGTGTCTCCACGGTGTTGATCATGGGCGACACGGGAGCGGGAAAATCGGAAACTCTGGAAGCGCTGCGTACAACCGGTGGAGATGAGCTCGAAGAGGTGGTGGTCATCGCAGATGATATGGGTTCATTGGAGATGACCTCCCAAGGTCAGGTGATCGGCTTTGGGACGGAGACAGGCGCATTTGTCCGCCTGGATGATCTGCAAACCGGGTATGCTTTCGGACAGATCGACCGTACTATTATCATGAGTCCCGATCAAACCAATGCCCGTGTCGTGCTCCCGATCACTCCCTATGAAACGGTGGTGCATGGCTATCCGATCGATATGGTGTTGTATGCCAATAACTATGAACCTACCGGTGAAGTTCCCACGTTGGAAATCTTCACATCTGCTGATACTGCCCGGGCAGTATTTCGGGCTGGCAAGGTCATGAGCAAGGGCACGACCACCACAACCGGCATGGTGCAAACTTTCTACGCGAATGTGTTTGGTCCACAGCAATACCCTGATCTCTACGAACGGTTGGCCGAGCGCTTTTTCAACCAATTCTTCGCGAAGGGGATCCTGGTCGGCCAATTGCGCACCCAACTGGGCATCCCGGGTATGGAGCGTTCGGGACCGGAGGCATCCGCTCGAGAGCTGTTGGCGAAGCTGCAAGAATTGGGAAAGCCTTCGGAGCAACCCACCCACCGGCTGATCGACCTGCGCCAGACGTTCGTTCCATAGCTCATCACGGTTGCCATCAGGCGCGCATCAAGCGCAATCCGTTCAAGATAACTATCAGAACGGAAGCCTGGTGGATCAGCATTCCGCCTGCCATGTGGATCTCTCCAACCAAAACCCCGGTCAGCAGGAGAGCTACGGTCACCAGGGCAATAACGACATTCTGGCGAATGTTGCGTAAGGCTGCTTTCGAAAGGCGGATAGCTTCCGGAATTTTCATCAAGTCATCACCCATCAGGGCAATATCGGCGGTTTCAATGGCTAGCGCCGTGCCAGCCATACCCATAGCGATTCCGAGATCCGCCGCTGCCAGGGCCGGGGCATCGTTGATCCCATCCCCGGTCATGGCGACCACGTGCCCATCCTGTTTCAACCGGCGGATCACATCCAGCTTATCCTCGGGCAGGAGTTCTGCATAGACCTCAGAGATGCCGGCTTGCCTGGCAATTGCCTGGGCGACCCGGCGGTCATCTCCAGTCAACATGATCACTTTCTGGACGCCGTTTTGGCGTAACCTGCGTACCATTTCGGCAGCATCTTCGCGAATAGTGTCGGCTATTCCAAGAATACCGACAATGCGCTGGTTCACGGCGACGGCGACCGCGGTTTTCCCGGCGGTTTTCAATTCGTCCAGGTGCTTCTCCACGTCGAAATCCACTTCGATATCAAGGTCTTTCATCAGCTCGACGGTTCCGACTGCAATGTTCGTCTCCAGATAATTCGCCAGGATGCCCCTCCCCGTACGCGTCTCAAAATCAACTGCATTCGGGATGATTTCACCCAACTCGTCCACTGCCTTCATGATGGATTGAGCCAGGGGATGCTCAGAATTCGCCTCGGCAATCCCCGCCCAACGCAACACTGAGGTTTGCGCAGCAGTCCACCGGTTCGCTACTCGCTGGCTAGTAAACGGAAGCTGCCCCGCGAATGGGGAGCCTGCCAGAACGGATTGTCCCTCAAAAACGATGATATCCGTCAGGCGGGGCTTCCCAGCAGTGAGCGTTCCGGTTTTATCCAGGGCGACTGCAGAGATTTTCCCGGCATTTTCCAGGTATTCCCCCCCTTTGATTAGGATGCCTTTTTTGGCAGCGCGTCCGATCCCGGTGACGACCGAAACCGGCGTTGAAATGACCAACGCTCCCGGGCAGCCGATCACCAGCAGGGTCAGTGACAGTTCAATATCTCGGGTTATCGCAAACACTGCGATGCTCAATGCTATGATCGCCGGGGTGTACCACCGTGCAAACCGCTCGATGAATTTTTGGGTAGGCGCTTTCTCATCCTGCGCTTCCTCCACGCGGCGAATAATTCGAGCAAGGGTCGTATCTGCCCCGATACCAGTCGCCCGCATCTTGAGCACCCCATTCTGATTGACGCTGCCTGCATAGACTAGACTGCCATCCGCCTTTTCTTTCGGCAACGACTCACCTGTGATGGCGCTTTCATCTACGGCTGAGCGGCCTTCGAAAACGATCCCGTCTACCGGCGCCTTCATGCCGGGTTTGAGCAGGATCGTCTCGCCCGAGCCAACTTCCTGAGGGGAGACCTCGACCTGGCGTCCCTCGCGAAGAACCAGGGCAATGGTCGGCGCCAGGTCAATTAATTCCCCCATCACCTTCCGGGTGCGGTTGAGGGTGTGAGCCTCCAGAAAGGCCCCCAGGATGAACAAGAAAGTGACCGCAGCGGCTTCCCAATATTCACCAATCACCAGTGCACCGGTACTGGCAATGGTAACCAGCAGCTCGATGCTGAACGCCTTGTTCCGCAAATTGTTCCAGGCGCGTAGAGCAATCTCCCAACCTGCTGCCAGGGCGGCCAACGCCATCATCCCATTGTATAATTCAACATAACCCCAGATAGTTTTGGCAAGAAGGCCGGTCGCGATCAGGGCGGCGCTGGCGATAACGGAAGTCTGGCGGCGCAGCTTCGGGTTTTGGAACCATTGTTTCAAGGTATGCATCTGAATCTCCCCTTTAGAATGGCGATACGTGGGCTTCATACCCTACCGATTGGATAGCCTTCTCGATATCTTTTCCTTGAACCTGCTCCGGGTCGTGCTGGACTTCTATTCTGCCAGTGTTGAAAAATACTTTCACGTCGCTGATGCCATTCAAAGCCGTGACGGCTTTCTCGATCTTGGCGATACAAGATGGGCAGGTCAATTCTTTGCTGCGTAAGATGGTTTTCATGGTTTTTCGCTCCTCTGATTCGGTTTGTTTGGTTGTGTCTTTATCATAAGGCAGTGTCAGCCCGCAAACCATGATCCAGATCAATTAACTGCAGGTTGATTCAAATAAAAATCCCAGGCCAGGTGAAATCAGGTCTGGGATCGGTTCGATAAACCTGTTCTCGAAAAATGTTCAGTCTTTCAGGGAAATCGCTTCCAGCTTGCTTTTCTCGAGGATGGCCACCCATTGGCGCCCACTATCAACCAATCCATCGGATTGAAACTGGCTCATCACCCGGCTGGCGGTCTCGGTTGTGGAGCCGGTCATGCTCGCCAGCTCATCTCTGGAAAGCGGGGTATCGATCAAGAGAACCCCTTCACGTTGAACCCCTAGCTTCTCCGCAAGATTGAGTAATGTGAAGGCGATGCGTTGCTCCACAGTAAGGGCGCTTAGCTGAAGGACTTTTTGATTCGCAGCGATCAAGCGGGCGGACATTACATCTAATACTTGCAAGGTAACGCCCGGGAATTGATCGAGGATGGTACGGAATTCGCCTGTGGTGATGCTTAACGCGCATACCGAGGTATGAGCCTGGGCTGTATCCGCATAGGTTGCCGTGGGTATCAGAGATAAGCTGCCAAAAAATTCCCCCGGAATAAGGATGTCCAACAGAACGTCGCGGCCGTTCATGGCATGTTGCAGGAGTTTGACTTTCCCATCCGCAACTACAAAGAGGCGTGAAGCCGGATCCCCAGAATAGTAGATCGCAGCACCTGGGGCATACCCGATCTCGACAAACTGCCGGTTAATTCCCACCAGGGCTTGCGGTGATAGGCTGCCAAAGAAGGGAAGCCTGCTTAATATCTTCAACCGCAAATCGATTGAACAAAGCTGTGGTGCAGTTGTAATGGTATTTACTGGCGATTTTCGGCGAGCATGCATTTCACTAACCCATCACAGGCTTCCATTGGTTTTAACAGGCTCGACCCTACCTTCACGGACAATACGGGCAAAGAGGTGGATCGTCAGGTAAATAAACAGAAACAACAGCGTAAACAGGATGGTGAAGACGTGCGTGGGTAGATTCGAAAATGGATGGCGGACGATTCCGTACAGGTCTTTCGCGATTGGCAACGGATCTTGTAACAGGTCCCAGCTATTCCAGCGTAAGAAGCGGCCCAGATACACGCCGACGCTGCTTAGAATCGTGGCGCCGATTGCGAAAATCCAACCCATGATGGGATTTAAGGTACGGGTGACGATTGCTTGCATCAAGTAGAGCGACGTGATGCCGAGGAGGAGCCCCGTCCAGGCAAACCAGACCATGATGATCACGTCAAACCAGAGGGGGGAATTGCCATTCGCAAATGCCAGGTGTTGGAAATCGGTGAGAAGATAAGCAGCATTTGGGAAGAACATGAGCCATATCAAGGTACAGATGGGCATGACCAGGTAAAAGGTGATGCGGCTGCGCCTGGCAGCCGTAGCCACAACTGCAGCCGCAAAGGGGATCCAGGCCAGGCCCAGGTTGAATACGAGAAATGCATAGTTGTTTGACCCACTGATGCGGGTATGGACCATTTCCAGGATCAAGGAGATGGCCGAGGCGGTGATGAGCAGACCGCCCAATAACAAGTAGGATCTGAACCGGGATAAGTTTGGGTTGACGTTCTTCATGATTAATGGATGATCCATGCAGGTAGATGTTGCGTAGATCGTGATTGTACCCGATTCGAAGAGCAACAACCGATCAAAGTGGGTCAAGGTCCGTTCTTGACATCCCGGATGGCGAGCCCCGATCTCCAGTAGCCCGGGCATGCTTGCCCAGGCTTAGGGTGAGAACCCCGGGCAAGGATGCCCGGGCTACAGGAGATTTTTAGGGAGAGAACCCCGGGCAAGGATGCCCGGGCTACAGGAGATCTTTGGCCGGCTTTTTAGGGAGAATTCAGAAGGCACCAAGGGTAGTTCAACGCTCCCAGGCGTCCTTCCCGTGAAGTCCCAGTTACAAGCTCGCTCGGCGCAGCAGTTGGGCATTGATGGCTACGATAATAGTGCTGACCGACATTAACACCGCGCCAATGGCCGGGGAGAGCAGGATACCCACCGGGGCCAATACTCCTGCCGCTAGCGGCAAGGCGACGACGTTGTACCCCGCTGCCCACACCAGGTTCTGGATCATCTTACGATAGCTGGCCCGGCTGAGGGCGATGATCTTGACCACGTCCAGGGGATTATTGCGCACCAGGATAATTCCCGCCGACTCAACAGCCACGTCTGTACCGCTGCCGATGGCGATACCCACATCCGCACGGGTGAGCGCGGGCGCATCGTTAACACCATCTCCCACCATCGCTACCCGGTGTCCCTGGCGTTGCAGCTCGCTGACCTTGGCATCCTTGTTCTCAGGCAGCACTTCCGCAAAGTAGGTATCGATCCCAAGATCGTCGGCGACTGCTTTAGCAACCGCCTGGCTATCACCGGTGAGCATCGCCACCTGCACATTCATCTCGCGCAGCTTGCGCACGGCCTCGCGGCTTTCAGGACGAACCACATCGGCCAGGGCAAAAGATGCTACGGCCTGTGGCTGGCTGCCGTCGTTGTCAGAACGGAATAAATGCACCACGGTCTGACCTTTTGTACTCGCCATCCGTTCATACTGCTCCAATGGTTCGGGTAGATGGGTACCCAACATCTCGAGCAGGCGCGGTCCACCGACATACAACAGTTGACCGCTGCTGTTTGCCTTCGCTCCGCGCCCTTTGATGGCCTCAAAACCGCTTACCTCCGGCAGCCTCAAACCGCGTTTCTCTGCACTCGTGCGGATTCCGGTCGCAATGGTGTGTTCGGAGTCGCCTTCCACTGCAGCGGCCAGCGCCAGGGCTTCATCTTCACGCATTCCGTCCACGGTGGCCATGGCGACCACCCCAAACCGCCCTTCGGTTAAGGTACCGGTTTTATCAAAAAGAACCATATCGATCTGGCGCATCTTTTCCAAGGCCAACCGGTCGCGCACGAGGATGCCGTTGGATGCACCGATCCCGGTAGTAATTGCAACCACCAACGGGATGGCCAACCCCAAAGCATGTGGGCAGGCGATCACCAGCACGGTAGCCACGCGCTCGATCACACCAATATTAAACCCGGTGCCAATCGTCCATCCCAGCGCAGTCAGTGCGGCCACCCCCAGGGCAATGTAGAACAACCAGCCGGCGGCTTTGTCGGCCAAGATCTGCGTTCGGCTCTTCGATTGCTGAGCCTGTTCCACCAGCCGCATGATGCCCGCCAGGGCAGTCTGATCCCCGGTAGCTGTTACCTGAACTCGCAGGCTCCCGTCCCCATTGATCGAGCCACCGATGACCCGCGCACCCGGTCCTTTCCCAACCGGCTTCGACTCTCCCGTGATCATGGCCTCATTGACGGAGGATTCCCCTTCGACCACTTCACCGTCCGCCGGTATTCCGGCGCCTGGACGAACCAGCACACGCTCACCCGCCTGGAGGTGACTGGCAGGCACGCTTTCCAGGGTACCATTGGCCTGGATCCGTTCAGCCGTATCGGGCATCAGCTTCGCCAGGGCATCCAATGCTCCAGACGCCTGCCGCACGCTGCGCATTTCGA
>JAQTMA010000129.1 GCA_028714615.1 Anaerolineaceae bacterium
CACCATCTCCGGTTGCACCTGGCCCGTTACCGTTCCATCGCTGCGCCGGGCGGAGCACACCAGCTTCCAGCGCTTCCCCTGGGCGTGCGCTTGAGCCAGCATCGTCGGGGTGATGCTGCGCATTCCCCGCCGCTCGACCATCTGGGGGGTGAAGGGGATGTCCATCAGCACCGTGATGAGCGCCGCCACCTTAATGGCTGCATCCCAGCCGTCCACATCCGCACTCGGATCCGTCTCGGCCATGCCGATTGATTGGGCATAGGCTAACGCCTGGTCGAACGTCTCGCCCTGTTCCATCCGTGTCAGGATCAGGTTGGTGCAAGAGTTGAGGATGCCGCGGAAGCCTTTCAATTCCACAAGCGGCAGCGTTTCACGGAACAGCGAAAAGATGGGAGCGCCGTCCATCACGGTCGATTCAAAGCGGAACTTGCGCCCGTGCCCCGCAGCGGTTTCTTCCAGGAAACGGTACCCGTGCACTACCGGACCCTTGTTGGCCGTGATCGCGTGCATACCCTCTTCCAGCGCAGTGCGTAGCGCATCGATGGCCGGCTGCCCGGTCTCATGGTTGACCGGGGAATTCTCAAACAGGACGTCCGCAGGGCAAGCGCGGATGAACGCCAGGCCATCCATGGGCGCCGGCTGGACAGAGAGAGCGTCAAGCGAGCTGCCTGCGCCCATCAATCGCAAAGCCTTCTCCAAATCCAGGCCCTGGGGATCGATGGCCGCGCCGTGCCGCCCGGTGCGGATGCCGGTCACAGCCACGCTGATGCCATATTCGCGTTCCAGCCAGCCATGTTTGCGCATGAGCAGGCGCGCGAACGCCTGCCCCACATTTCCAAATCCAATCAGACACAGACGGTAATGAGACATATTGATCTCCAATCAGCAGGATAGTGAGCAGATCTTATCATTAAAACCTTGCCGCTAAACCCCGATGCGTACCCGTTGGCCAAACCCAAGACCTTCATCACTAAAGCATTCCCTGCTCAATGCGAGGGCGGGTAGGACCAGACGGCCGGGTTTGCTGGAGCTACGTGTGATAGGACTTCCAGGTGTCGATCAGGGTTTGCACCCCTTCCCAAGGGGTGTCGGGGAAGAGCGAATCCACCGGCTGGAGGATAAACCGGTTCGATTTCCCGAGAGCCTCCATCGCCTGACGGGTGGCTTGTTCGACCGCTACCGCGCCTTGGGGTAGGGTGAGCGAGCTGATTCCACCAACCAGGGTCATGCGATCGGCAAGCTGATCGCGAGCTTCTTCAAGAGTAATTTGATCGGCAACCGGATCGATGAAGTACAAGACATCCACGCCCGCGTCAGCCAAACGCTTCCCCATAACCTTGATCCCGGTGGTCATGACGTACCCAAACCGTTTCCCATGGGCGTGCGCGATCTCCGCCATCCTGGTGATATGGGGTACCAGGTAGCGATCCAGCAGTTTCGGCGACCAGATGGCGGTGGAGGCATACCAGCCGCGTTCCGTAATCAGATCGACCCCGTCCGTTTCAGCCGCCAACTCAACCCGCGCCGCATCCGCCTCGGTGATTTGCTCGAGCAGGGATGCGAAAGCCTGGGGGTCATCCATCGCCAGGTAGATGGCGCCTTCGGCCCCGGTCATCCACACCAGGGCGTCCATGCCAAAGCCGGCCCAGGCCTGGACCGCAATGCCGCGCGCGTCGGAAAACGCTTTGACCGCCTGCATGCGTTCTTGAAACCAGGTCTTCTCCGCTGGCCCAGGCGCCTGGTAGAGACAGCCTACCGCAGCAATATCCGCCGCTTCTGCCACCGCGTGCCTGACAGCCCGCGGGATGTTGAAGTCTTCAAAGAGCGGCACAGCTGCCGGCTGCCGGACCCATCCCGGTCCCGGGTCTTCCCCGGTGAGCTTGACGGCATGCACCAGCGGACCGGCGGGCGTGTGGTACTCGCGCACCATCACTGGGTATTGGGGATCCATTTCCCCGGCTTCCACTCGCCGTTCTTGCCAGGTCACCTCCGGGGCGATCCCCCATGGCACGGAGTCATCCAGAACATCATCCACCCCGAGCGACTGCCAGGCCATCACCCGCTGGAAGTCGTCGTCCAGCTCCCAAGGCTGAGGAAGGGTATGGATGTGTTCCAACCGCTGGGTATACCAGTAATCCACGGTCTGCCCGCTGCGCCGCCAGCGCAGTGGTTTGGGAGGTTGAAATCCAAAACACCAGGTCGTTAGCGGCACGTGGTCGTGCGGCTCACCTCGCCAGGCAGCCAGGATCCGTTCTCGGGATGTCGTCATGATTCCGCAGTTCTAGTCGTTCATTAATCAGAAACACTTGCAAAAGATATATGTTTGATGCTTTAAATATCTCTTGTTCTTCTCAGTGTTCCTCTGTGGCCTCTGTGGTAGAGCACTTTGTTCTAAATCAGCAATCAGCAATCTAAAATCAGCAATCAAACCGGCGGCCACGGATAGACTCTTCTGTCCGTTGGCGGGGTGGGGAAACAGCCCCGTTCGATGAGACGGATCGCTCTGTCGGAGAGCGCAGTCACTTCTTCCGGCTTGAGAAAGTGGAGCAGCTCCTGCTTCAAAGACAGCTCCGGCTTAAGCTCCAAGACGAAACGGCGCAAATCCAAAATCAAACTCTCAGGGATGGTCTCTCCGGCGTAATCCCAGATAACAGTACGCAGCTTATCTTCCGTGTGGAAGCACAAACCATGATCGATCAGCCACAGGTGGTCGTTACTGTCAATGAAAACATGGCTGGCCTTGCGGTCCGCGTTGTTAATCAAGAAGTCGAACACGATCACGGGGCGCAGGCGCTTTTTGTCGCCCTCTTCGAAATTGAAGTAGTGATACGCGGCATCGTGTTCAATGAAGAGTTGCACGGAACCCGGGCCGAGAGGAGCTTGCCGGCGGTAAACCGTTGGCGGCACCAGGCTCCAACCCAGGGCTTCGCTCACCTGAAAGGCCACCACCTCGCGCTTGGCGAGCGAACCCCCCGGAAAATCCCACAAAGGTTGTTCACCGCGCGTAGGCTTATACACGACAGGCAACTGCTCGCCCTGGTGCTCCACGTGGGCTAAGAAAGTATAATTCGAACCCTGTAAGAATTGCCCTTGCAGGTTCATCTCCCCTTTTTGCAAGGCCAACATTAGCGTGGATGGATCCAGGCGGTTTGGCATCACGAAACCGGTAATCCTTCTCTACCTCCGACGAGCAGCTTGTGGCCTGTTACTCCGGGAGGGGATCATTCTTTTTGTGGCCGTTCTTCTTCGGACAGAAGTGACCTTCCGGTTCCATCGGCTCACCGCATTGCGGACACAATGGGCGTCCCCGGTTGGCGACTTCCAGCCCCCAATGGCACATCCCGCGGATCTGCGAGCGGGTACACCAGAAGCGCACGACGCCCGAGTCTTCTCCCTCTTCGCCTTCCACAGCCGCTTCCCGGGCTACCAGAACCATCAGGTCACTCTCGGCATCGTACCCCAGACCGATTTCACCGACTCGGAAGAGGGGGTCGACCGGCGGTTCGATGTGCATCCGATTTTCTACGAAATCCGTGGTCGCTTCCGGCAAATCCGGGTATTTCTGGGCGACCTCGGATAAAAACTGCTCGACCCCTACAGCCAGGGATTGGATTTGGATTTTCTCGACCAACAGCGTGACTGTGCGTTCATCAGAACGCCCCTGAAGATAAAAAACGCGTTCGCCGGGTTTTCCGATCGCGTCCGTCGTGATTTCTGCAACAGGGTTGATATCGATCTCAAAGCGTGACATAGGACTCCCAATGGGATAGTAATTCCCGATTTTCGATCTAGGTTGTTAAAGTATACCAGAGCTTTATCCGCGAATTACCCAATTATAAGAGTTGTTTATCCGCGAATTTCGAGAATTGCGTACTGCGTAGAAGAAAAAGCTTTGTGCTGCTGCGAAAGCCCATTTTGTTGATGAACTCACTCATGACGGTTTTTGCCTCGGTTGACCGGTAGACTCAAAGCTCTCGACCCTTCCTCTGTTTATAACAAATTAATATTTCACTCCCCTGCAAAAAGGAGTGGACAAAATAGGTAAAAGTTTAATATAACTTTAGTTTCCGCTAAGTGAGGTAACGGAAGAAATTAAAATGGGTTCAAATCATGGTAAGCTTGTTTTGCCAAACAAAAAGCACATGAGGTGAACCCATTATCGGTACTGATCATATCATAACTGTCCTGATTGGACTAACGCCCAAGATTTACCCATCGGAACCAACCTTGCTCTTTTACAATTCATTTGGATGCTCATCAGCGGCGCCTTATTACCCGAACGCGGCGCGATCTTCCCAGCCCTCAAAGCCATCGGTCTGTCTGACCCAGCTACTCGGCGCGCCTGGGCAGCCTTCCGAGGAGGCGTGTGGCGCACAGCGATGTTGTTAAAGTTGTGGCAGGCCTACGTCACCGCGCTGCCGGACTGGCGCGTCCATTGTTATGAAGGCTATCGCGTGGTCGCCGCCGACGTCACCGCCTTCTGGCGACCGGCGTTGAAGAACTGCCCCTCCAAACACTACCATCCGATTGCAAACCGGGCCCTGCCGGCCGTGATCTTTGGGATCGTAGCCCAAACCGGGGAGATCGGCGGACAGCGGGTAGCCCTGCCTCGTACCTTCGAGCGCGTTGCTGCCCAAGACGGACGCGAAAGCCGGTTATGGGCGGGAATGCTGGGCCAGATGAGCCGTACCCTGGCGGAGGATGAAATCCTGGCCGTGGATGCCGGGGTCAAAATCGCCAACTTACAGGAAGCTGGGATCGTGCGTTACGTACTGCGCCTGGCCAGCAATTTCACCGCCCGGCGCAACTACCTGCCCGAACATCCCGGGAAAGGACGCAAACCGATCTATGGAGAGCGCATCCGCCCGCTGGAGCGGCAGTACAAGGACAAAACCCTGGTCAAATCCGTCCCCGACCGAGTGGAAAGTTAGATCGAAGACGGTCGAACGATCCGGGCTGAGATCTGGAAAGATGTGGTCTTGCCAGACGTGACCCCGGATGATGCGGCGCAGACGTTTCAAGTCTATGCGATCTACGATCCAGACTACAACACGCCCTGGTTGTTGGCCACCCCGCTCAAGCTGAAAGCGGTCACGGTCAAAGCCATCTACCGGGATCGTTGGCCAGTAGAACAGATTCCCTTGGCCGCCAAACAGATGGTTGGAGCACACCGCCAATTTGTACATGCTGATGAAAGCATCCAGCGCCTCCCCGAATTAGCGCTGCTGGCTGGCTCGATTTTGAGCTTTCTGGCCGCCACCCTCCCGGTAGCTCCGACCGGCTTTTTGGGATCATCATCCCAAACTACCCCAGGACGCTTGCGCCGGTTACTCCGGGGACAGCCATTTCCGCAAAGTTACCCATTTCCGGAGCGACTTCGCGAAAAGGCGTCCCAAACGGCCCTTTTGCCCAAGGGTCACCTGGCTCGGAAGGCTATATCGGATGTTTCGGCTCCGATTTAGGGGTTTTGCGACACGATTAGGTCTTCAATTGGTAAGGTTCTGGCTGCCGGAATGTATTTCCGGTTGTTTCGTTTAGCGGAAACTAGAGTTAATAGGCAAGTTTGGATTTTGTGCAGAACACTAAAGTAACATGCTATCGTTCTTTTCCAAGCTAAAGAATCAATTCATGACGAGGGACACCAGAGGGCTACTTATTATGGATACAAAGAACATTCATGCAGTAAGTATCATTACGAGCATTAAGCAGGCTATTGTACTTGTTTGGGCAACCCATAAAGGGTATACAGCAATTATTTTGTTTTCTACGATTCTTCAAGGTTTTATACCTGCAATTCAGTTATTAATTTCAAAACAACTTATTAATACCGTTGTTGTTTTTCTTCAAAACGGTTTATCAAGTGAGCTAAAGCTTTTTACGATAATCGGAATACAAGCCGGGCTTATTTTGGTAGGTTCCGGAATATCGTCAATACAAGGAATTTTTCGTTCTCTGTTAGGAGAGTTGTTAAATAATAAAATTAATCTACAGATTCTACAAAAAACTAACGAACTAAGCGTTCAACATTTTGAAGATGATAAGTTTTACAATAAATTAAAAAACGCTACCCAAGAAGGTGGTTATCGACCATTACAAATTCTTGATTCGCTTTTCTCATTAATTCAAATCGTATTAACACTATCTTCTGTAATAATTTTACTATTTGGGTTACACTGGCTTATAGTACCAATAATTATTGTTTCGTCTTTTCCAATTCTTATTCTTCAGAGAAAGTACGGCTATCAGAATTATCGAATGTTACGGGAACGAGCTCCAGACCTGCGGAAACAGCAATATTATAGTAATATTTTAATTTCGGATTGGTTAATCAAAGATATTCGAGTTTTTAGCCTCGAAAAATTCTTTATTGATCGTTATCAACATTTCTTCAAAAAGTTTTATAAAGAAAACCGTCAATTAATTACAAAAACTAATAGAAGGGCATTTATAGGATCAGTTTGTTCCGTTTTCGGATGGTGTTTAGCTGCAGGATATCTAATTTTTCGAACTTCGACTCACATTATATCAATTGGCGAATTTTCAATGTACCTTCAGGCGATATCAGTAACCCAAGGACAAATCCAGGCTTTATTATTTGGAATGAGTGGGTTATATTCAAATTCATTGTTCTTACAAAACTTAAATGAGTTTCTTTCTTGGCCAATAATTAAAAATTCTAAGGAAGAAAAATGGTCCGAACCTATCGAAATGACTGGGCTACGTAATGTATCCTTTCGTTATCCTGGGTCAAATAGTTTTGCTTTAAAAAACATAAGTTTTTCAATTAATAAAGGTCAAACACTGGCGCTGGTTGGTAAAAATGGATCTAGAAAAACAACATTAGTAAAATTATTATGCCGATTATATGAACCTACAACAGGAGAAATACTTATCAATGGAAAGAAAATTAAAGATTTTACTCAAGAATCTTATCGGGAAAAAATATCGGCATTATTCCAGGACTATGGCGATTATTACCTTTCAGTGACTGAAAATATTGGGTTAAGTAAACTCTCAGAAATTAATAATGAAGCTGCCATAGAAAAAGCTGCTTCCATGAGTGGAATTGACAGCACGATTAATAATTTACCCAATCAATACAAATCCATGCTAGGTAAATGGTTTGAAGATGGAATTCAACTATCCGGAGGTGAATGGCAAAAAATAGCGATAGCCAGAATGTTTTTTAGGGGTAGCCAATTGCGTATATGGGATGAACCAACTACCGCGCTTGATGCTGAAGCGGAATCAGATATTGTGAAGATTATTACGAGGGACACTTTAGGACATATAACTATACTAGTTTCTCATCGGTTATCCACAACCAGATGTGCAAATCTCATATTGGTGATTGATAAAGGAGAAATAATTGAAAAAGGCACTCATCAGGCCTTGATTAATCTTAATGGAGAATATGCATATCTCTTTGATTTGCAATCAAAGGGATTCCAACTTTGAAAATTAAATCATTAAATTTATTGATGTGTATTTTTTATGAATAAAATATAAAAAATTATCAATTATATAAGCTGAATAGAATTATGGAGGTAAAAAAGCCAAATCCATTATATGTTGCATGAGCGACCATACTAGTTGCAATAGACTTACTAGATTTGACTAAAAAACCGTAGATTATCCCAGATATGAAAATTGAAAGCATTGGAAGTATAGAGACTGAGGATAGTACATGAGTACCATGCGCAATTGCAAAAAACAAAGCCTGTAATAAATTTGCAAAAAAGAAATTCATCTTAGAACAGTTACTATATCTTCCTAATAAGATACCTCGAAATATTGGTTCTTCATATGCAGAAGCATAACCCAACTGATAAGGAAAGTTTAAAAATACTGAATAGTCAATCTTTCCGGAATAAACGCTTGTAGGTGGGTTTTGTAGAGTTATTATCAGTCCAAAAAGGAAATTTAAGCACATGCCTAATAGACAGCTTATCGCCAGCCATTTTACGATCGTGTTTTTTTGTTTACGATGAGAATTAATAGTTGGCCTAATATAAAAGAATGTTAACACGCATATGGTAATCGTTGCCCAGGATAATAAATTTGGAAATGAAGCCGGTGATTTTAAGTTTGGTGCAATAAGTGGAAGAAGCAAAGTTCGTAACGGACTAAAAAAAAGGATCAACAATACCGAAACCTTCTCAAAATTGTATTTTCCCAAGACATTCCTATTTATCAAAATAAACCAGCAGGTTAGGCATAAGGAGATAAATCCAATATAGTCCTGAACTTTGAAAATATCTATTTCGACAAATTGTGTTATCCAACCTTCAATGAATCTTAAGATTAATAACACAGTAATTATTAGATCAGACGTAAATGGAATATTTCTAAAAAATTCAGCAACCCTCCTTTTTTGAATAGATAGATTCATTTTTTATCTAATTAAAGTATGACTAAACCCCTATCGATTCGATCAGTACAATTGCATCAATTAATTGCCTTAGTTGAGATTCAGAATATTTGCTCTTTAGGAATTCAGACTCTTGAAAATTATTTAAGGTATTGGCAAAATACTTGCACGAGGCCTGTAATTCAAGTTTAAAAAAATCGCAATGAAAAGTGGATCTCTCATCCACGTCACCATTTTCTTGAAAATTATGACCAGCACAGGTCGGGCAAAAATTTATGAACCTGCAATATTTACATTTTTCTGGTTTCCAATTAATGAATTCTTTATTAATGCTTTCCGTAGTAAATTGTCGATTTGTCACCCAAGGAGAAAAGCGTTGACAAGGGAAACGTTTTCCATCGACATCAACCATCGTCATCTCATTTCCTGTTCCGCACCACCTCTTGGTTATCGTCGTACCTAACATTTTTTCCTCTAAAATAATATTCCGTAGATCATGAGAGATAATCCGGGGAGGAAAAAGTTCAATTCGATTAGCATAGTAATCAACGAGTATATTTAATTGATGTGCATACATGCTCAACAAACTCTGTTTAGATTCATTATCCCCCCATGCATTTTCAAAAACTAGGTTAGCTGAAAAAAGGATATTTTTCTCTTCTAAGTCGATAATGCTATCAGCAACATATGGGAGCGAATCTTTACAAATCGTCATTTTTACTGGTTGCGTAGGATAGTGTTCCTTGAAAAATGAATAATTTGCTGAGACTAAATCGTATGAATTGCTTCTTGTTAAATCATGTGCAGTTTTAGTGCCATCAATACTAACACCCACCCAAACGCATTTAGGATACTTTAATAGCCAATTCTTTATTTCAGTATTCAATATTGTTCCATTTGTTCCGATAAAAAATAAATGCTCTTTGTGCCAGGTTTGAATATGAAACCACTCAACTACTTCTTTAATTAACTCAAAATTAAGAAATGGTTCACCTCCAAAGAATTGAAATTCAACTTTTTTGAGATCATTTTTTTCATCCATATATTCCTGAACAGCATCTTTTGCTGTCGAAATACTCATATAATCTTTTGATTTATTTGGCTCATAACAGTATTTACATTGAAGATTACAATCTCGTGTGATTGTCAACAAGATAGATCGTCTTTTCTCATATCTTGGAAGGCTATCAATATCTAGATGCGGCAAAATTTCATCCTAATAATCATAGAAAGACAAAAAAATGCTATTGATAATATTTTTGAGTTAATGGATTCTCTATGTGTTCATGCCAGGGGGTGTAGAGCTGATGCATCGTGTAGAACAGGTCCAGTAGCAAGCAGTTCCACATGTGCCATAACATGCGTTATTACAATTACTCGTGCAACTAATTTGACAATATGCAGAACAGCTAAAATTGCATTCCACACAAACTCTTTCTGGTGAATTTTGATCGGATTGATTAATGGGGTTACAAATTAATGTGCTTTTTAGATGCAACAATTTACTGATTTGTTCCGCTGAAATTTTAAGATCTTCATTTAGTAACGGTACTTGTTCCATTTCGCCCTCCCTTTTGTAATCCTTTTTAGGAACTTAATTTAGGTACACTCCATAATACTATCCCACTTAATCGTAAACATAATTATAGCAAATTGGTCATGTGTTTTCAATATAAATTAAAAAGTAACTGACCTGAAAATAAACTCAGGCCGCAAGAGGGGCAGGGGCTTGCTCGAGCGAAACAGTAAAACCCAACTGCTCCAAACGTTTCACAAGGCGTTTAGCAGTTGCCTCAGGACGGCGCTTGTCAAAGTAGTCACCACCTAATTCTCGATAAGGCTCCTTACGTTTGACCATGTGATAAGTGATCACCAAAATCGAATGGGCGACAGCGACAATGGCTTTCTTTTGCCCTCTCCGACCGGCCAGGCGGTGGTATTGGGCAGCTAGATAATTGTTCTTCATGTGAGCGACTGCATGAGCTGCCTGATTGAGGGCAACTCCAAGCGCCTTGTTTCCTCGTCTGGTCTTTCCTGAAAGTCGCTTGCCAGCACTTTCATTATTTCCAGGAGCTACGCCAGCCCATGCAGCGAGGTGATCGGCGCTTTCGAAGCGGCTCATATCGACACCAATCTCAGACACGATGATCTCAGCAGTTTGACGAGCGACACCCGGAATCGTATCCAGCAAGGTAACCATTTCCTCAAAAGGGCGGCAATACGCCTCGATTTGTTGATCAAAACGGGCAATGGTTTCGTCCAGACTGTCGACCTGGCATAACAATTCCGTCAGGACAAAACGATGGTGGGATTTGACTTGTCCTTCCAAGGCTTTGATCAATGCCTCTCGCTTCTCGCGTAGTCATCCCTTGGAGAGATCTGCCATCTCTGTTGGGGTTGCTTTTCCTTCAATGATGGCTGCCAGCATTGCCCGTCCAGAAACGCCCACCACATTACTGGCTACACTGGCCAGCTTGATATTGGCGCTCTCCAATACTTTCTGGATCCGATCGACCAGAGTGGCCTTTTCTTGCACAAAGGTGGTGCGATAGCGGGTCAACTCGCGCAACTCCCGTTGCCCAACGGGGGGTATAAAACTGGCTTTCAACAGCCCATGTCGCAGCAAATCTGCGATCCATTCCGCATCTTTGATGTCCGTTTTACTCCCTGGAACCGGTTTGATGTGTTGGGCATTGACCAACAACACCTCAACGCTGTTCTCCAGAATGTTGAAAACTGGCTTCCAGTATTCTCCCGTGCTTTCCATTGCTACATGTGTTACCCCCTCGGCCGTGAGCCAATCCGAGAGAGCCAATAAATCGGATGTCATTGTTTCGAAGGTCCGCGTTTCTTTCTTCCCTGGAACGAGAAGAGCTGCCACCACCGTCTTCTTATGGACATCCAAACCAGCGCAATACGTGTGAACTATCTCCATCTTGTCCTCACATACTGAAAATTCCGGCTGGCGTGGATACCCGAATCGTCAGAAACTGACCTTCGTGCTTCCCAGTGATGGGAGCGACAATTGGGGGTGCCTACGGGTATCCGGATCCGACTGCTCATCAGGCTCGCGGCACCAATTACAAACCGATCTCTG
>JAQTMA010000130.1 GCA_028714615.1 Anaerolineaceae bacterium
CTCCTCGTACCGAGAGGAATTGACTTGCTGCTTGAGTTTTTCTTCCTCGCTCAACTCGTGCGTGGAAACTTGTGGCTGAGCCTGGCGAAGCTCATCTTGCTCAGCCTTGAGCAGCGCCTCGCGCGATGCCCGGTGAAAAAGCCCAAAGCGCCCGCAGTTCTCGCAGGTATCCAGCTTGGTGGTGATGCCTGCATTCATGGCATACCAGTGCAGCGGAAACGGTCGCTTGCAGCGCGGGCAGATGGCCCCGCCGCTCATCCCGTAGCTGCGCTGCGCACCCGGCGGCACAGCGGCGCGCTTACGAGTGCGGAAGAGCACAAACTGGGCCAGCGCCACGACCACCACGATCCCGACCAGGCCCCCCAGGATAGGAAAAATCGTCCCCGTCATCGCCGTTTTTTCTTGCTCGGCGCTCAAGAAATTCAAATGTTTGAGCTGCGACTGCAGCATGCGCCCGTCCGTGGTGATGGCGGTCGCGCTCAGGTCATGCCAACCGCTCGGGTACTTCCCCGTGTTGAACGAGAACTTAAAGGGTGCGGCCTTGACCTCCTGCATCACCTGCCCATCGATAAGATAGGTGACGGATTGAAGTGAGCTGGTCGAGGTTACGTTTAACGAGAATGCACCGCGCACCTGGGCGCCATTACCGAAACCGAAATCGCGGTGGATGGTCAGGGTGAGCTCGCTCTGCGCCAGGGCCGGCGCCGCTGCCAGCGTTATACCGAGCGACAAAATTACCCCGATCATCCATTTCTTTGTTGTGTTCATTTGGTTACCCTTTTTCGTAGAAGCAGGGGTAGGTTGGGGATTTCTTCATCCATCTAGGTCTCCTAGACCATGAGGCATTTCACTCAAATTTCCCAACCCACCCTACAATTTGACCTTAATAATCTCTGTGCTCTTCGTGCTCTGTGGTTAACCTACTATTTCCACTTGGTCAAGATCGTCTCGCGCTGGAAGAGCTGCGCACCCAGATAGATCACCCCCACATCCACCAGCGCAATCACAGCCGCCACTCCCAGCATCAGCTTCGCGTTCACCACCAGCAAGCCGGCGATCTGGCCGAAGAGCAGCACTAACAGTGGGACAATGATCACCATGGAGATTTGCTCGGCCACGCGCGGGTCACTGGCTCGCGAGGAGACCAGGATGGCAAAGTTTACCGCCAACACGGCCATCAGCGGGCCGACCAGCAAGATGGCCACCAGCCAGGTTGGACTAAGAATGGCGCCGACTACGGCCGGGGAGGCGCCGGTCAGCGGGGCTGCTATCGCAAAGATGAAGAAGCTGATCCAGGTGGCAGCGATAGCCGGGATGACCGCGGCCAGGGCTTTGCCGGTCAGCAGCTCCTCGGTGGTAATTGGCGTGGCCAACAACGGTTCGAGGCTGCGGGTGGTCTTCTCGCCGACGATGCTGTAGGCGGCAATCGCAATCGGGATGGAGAGCGGCATGATCATGAACATGATCAGGAACTGGTTTAGAATGTAGATATGCATGCAGTCACTGGCTGCGATGTTTCCGCACATCTGGGAGAACATGAGCGGCACGTCGGCGGAGTCTCCGGCGCCGGCTCCCGTGCTGCGGAACGTGGCAAGGATAACAATGGGCAGGATGGTCAGCACGAGCGGCAAGATGCCCACCGTCAACAGCACCACGCGGTTCTTGAAGACCTCCGCCCACTCTTTCTCCACAATCGTGCGGACGCGGTCGAGCCCGTTTCCTTTGGTAGATTCTGATCTCAAGGCGCTCACGCTTTCACCTCCTCGGGGGCAGCCGCATGGATCAACTGGAGGTAGACGTCTTCCAGCGAGTGGCGCAGCTCGCCGACAAACTGGATATCGGCGCCCAATTCCACCAGGCAGCGCACCAAGGCCGGGTTGTGTTCTTCCGGGTTGTCCAAACCAATCACCAGCTTGCTGTCCAATGCCTGAGCTTCCTTCACGAACGGCAAGGCGCGGACGGTGAGTACCCAGGCCGGGTCCAGACAGGCGAGGTGGAAGACCACCTTTCGGCCGTAGAGCTGCTTGCGCAGGTTCTCGGGCGAGTCCACGGTGATCAGGTAGGTCTTGAAAATGGCGATGCGCTCGCACAACCGGTCGGCCTCGTCCAGGTTATGGGTGCAAAGGAAGATGGTGCGGCCTTCGCTCTTCAGCTCTTCGATGAAGTCGCGCACCAGCTTGGCCGCCTCGGGGTCGAGACCGCTGGTCGGTTCGTCCAGAAAGAGCACCTTGGGCTCGTGCAGCAGCGCGCGCGCAATGGCCAGTTTCTGGCGCATACCCTTGGAGAAACTGCCGGCTTCGTCGAAGCGGCGCTCCCACAGACCAAGCATACGCAGGTACTTTTCCACCTGCCCGGCGATGTCTTTCACACCATATAGCCTGGCGAAGATGGTCAGGTTGCGTTCGGCCGAGAGGCGGTCGTACATACCGGGGGATTCCGTCAGGATTCCCACCGTTTCGCGGATGGCCTGGTCGTCTTTCCCGACCTCATGGCCGTCGATGCGGGCGTGACCGCTGGTTGGGCCGATCAGGCTGCACAGCATGCGCACTGTGGTGGTTTTCCCGGCCCCGTTAGGACCGAGGAAGCCGAAGACCTCGCCCTCACGGACGTGGATGGTCAGGCCGTCCACCGCCACGATCGGTGGGCGGTCCTTCACTTTGAATTGCTTGGTCAACGCATCAGTGTCGATCATAGGATTTCCAATCTGAATCGAGAGCTTTTTTGCAGGGATGCCTTCGCTTGATTATAACGTAGTGGATTCCCTCTGGGATGCGTAATCGAGTTTAGCTGAACGATTGACCCACCATTGGCGCTACGCAGAGTCGTCATTACAAATGCTGCTCTTGTGGTGACGACTCTGCGTAGCGCCAATGATGGCTTAATCGTTTCCAGAAACATGAAGAGTCTAGAAATCTCGGTATGATCTATTTCCACCAGATACGCTGAGAATGGTCCACTCACACCCCTGACGATTGCACCTCTAACCGGTCCAGCACGGCCCGGTTGCCGGCGGCAGCCAGGAACATGCCGCCAAAGCCGAGGGAGAGGAAAAACAACAGCGTCCCGAGCAGACATATCAGCAACAGCATGATTCCCAAGAAGAGCGAGAAGCCGATGTTGCGCCCGAACAACACGGCCGCGTTGCGCAGCGCCGTACGGAGCGAAGGTTTCTCTTGCTCCAGCAGGAACGGCAGCGCATAAAGTTGGATGAGCAGCCAGATTCCCAGGCAGGTGAAATAAAATCCCTGGATCAAGGGAGTTATGGCCGTTGGGCTGCCCCTCCCGGTCAGGTATATATCCCCCACGAATATGAAAATAACCGCGAAGTTAACCACTCCCCAACGCCAGCCCGGACCCCAGGAATGGCGGAACGTTCGCCAAAAGTCGCTCAGATCGACGGTTTCGCCATGCGCCGTACGGTTGGCATACGAGAACAGCGCCAGGGTGGCCGGAGGACCCGGAATGACCAGGAGCAACGCCAGCAGCCAGAGGAAGTCGCACACCAGCGCCAGCCACAGGTCTCCCCAGACGTCTGCCAGGGCAGCCCGGACGACGCGAAAGGCGCTGGGAAGGGAAGGCATGCCCTCTAGCCTTTGACGCCCGTATAAGCTACCCCCTGGATGTAGTAACGGCTGAAGATGAAGAACAGGATCAGGATCGGAATGGCATTCACCATTGCACCGACCAGGGTCAGGTTCCATTGCGCTTTGTACTGCTGCTGGAAGATGGTGAGAGCTACGTTGAGGACGTACTTATCCGGGGTGTTCAGGTAGAGCAGTGGTTTGAGGAAGTCATTCCAGGCGCCCTGGAATTGCAGGATGAACACCGTCAGCAGCGCCGGACGCGATAACGGCAGGATCACCGTCCGGAAGGTCTGCAGGTGGCTGGCGCCGTCGATGAATGCCGCTTCTTCCAGATCCTTGGGGATGGATTTGAAGAATTGGGTAAGCAGGAAGATGGCGCCCGCATCCACCAGGCCGGGCAAGATCAACGACCAAAAGCTATTGATCAACTTCAGCTTGGTCATCAAGACGTAAGCCGGGATCAGCTTGACGGCATCCGGGATCATCATCGTCGCCAGCATGAAGGTTAACACCAGGTCGCGGCCAGCAAACTTCATACGCGAGAATGCATACGCAGCCAGCGAGCAAAAAATGACCCGCAGAAAGGCCAATGTGACCGAAAGAAACGAGGTATTCAACAGCCAACGCGGGAAGGTGCCGCCCTGGCCGATGTCCGTTTTCCAAACCGCAACCCAATTCTGAACCAACCATTTCGTCGGTAGGAGGATGGGGGGGTAGGCGGTGATCTGGGTGTCCGTTTTGAACGATCCCAGGAAGGCCAGGATGAATGGCAGGAACATAACGATCCCGATGATCACCATCAGCAAGTAGCGCAGGCTCTGATTGATGTAAAAACTTGCCGGGTGGACGGTCTTTTGGGATACCGGGATGATTGCCTTATGAGCTGTCGTCGCCATAGCGCGCCTCCTAATACAATTCCGTGCCGCGCTCGAGGAAGCGCCGCTGGACCAATGTGATCACAAAAATAATCACCGCTAAAGTAAAGGCGAGCGCCATGGCGTACCCCATGTGGATCGGGCCTTGCTTGCCGAGAGCTTCCGTAAATGTCAGATAGATTGGCGTCTGGGATGTGCCCAGTGGGCCGCCTTGGGTCGCCAGATAGACCTGGTCGAACACCTGCAGGGAGCCAATGGTCCCCAGGACAACCACCAGCAAGATGATCGGGCGCAGCATCGGCAGAGTGATGCGGAAGAATTGTTGCCGTCCGTTAGCGCCGTCAATGCTGGCAGCTTCGTACAAGGCCGGGCTAATATCCTGCAGGGCTGCCAGGAACATGATCATAAACGTGGGGATGGTCGTGAAGATATTCTGGACCATGATCGCCATCCAGGCGATGCTGGGTCCCTTCAAGAACCACTGGTCGGAAGCGATTGTGCCGCCGAAGGCATTCACCACCAGCTCGATCAGCCCGCGCGGATCGCCTAACCAGTTGATCCCCTGCCACTGGATGCCCACCACCCCGAGAACTTTGGCGAACACGAAATTGACGTACCCCGTACGCAGGTACAGCCAGATGAAGATGAGGGTAATGACCACCGACGAAGTCACGCTAGGTCCATAAAAGATCGTGCGGAAGAATTGCCGGAAACGCACCGGAGCGTTCAGCAGGACTGCCAGGAGAATGGCTCCGGTGGTCTGGAGGCTAACGACGATGATGGTGTACCAAAAGACGTTATAAAGAGATTGGATGAAGTCTTTCTGGATGGGATCGTACAAACCGCGAAATGCCCGAGCGTAATTCTGCAACCCGATCCATTTTGGAGCTGTAAATATATCGTACGAGGTAAACGAAAGATACAAAGCAGAAAGCAGGACGCCGATGACAAAAGTCAGGGTGACCAACAGATAGGGGGCCAGGAAAGCGTACCCGGTGAGCAGGTTGGAACGCTTCCTCCGGTCAGACCAAACTTTCTTAACCTCTCGGGCGGCAAAGAAACCTAACCCGACCGCCGCCACCCCCACGGCCGCCAGGTACGGCAGACCTGTCTTCTGGACTTCAGCCAGGTAGGTACTCGTGGAGGCCATCACACGGGGGCCGCCCATGGTCGGGGCGTTGAGCAACGCGATAATCATGAGGACCACGACGATAATGATAAATGTCCACACAGCCGGCATGCTTCCGCTGCGGTTTGGGACCGGAATTAGTTTTTGCATAACGCCTCCTATCGATAGAACCATCATCTCAACGAGGCAGCCAGGAGGCAGGGCGGCATTCGCCGCCCTGCCGGGGCAATGAATGGTGATTACTGGCCGGCTAATGCAGCCGTAGCTTCTTGCTGAGCCTGGGTGAAGGATTTGTCGACCGTTTGGTCGCCCAGGAAAACGCGCTCGAGCGCTTTCGAGACGATATCCTCGAGCTTACCGGTGTAGGGGCCCCAATAAGCCGGATGGCTGTCGGGGAGCAAACCGCCCTGCGAAATGGCCAGGTCGTTGGGATCCTGGATCAGACTGGCCTGGTCGGGATGCGTGCTGTAGGCGAACCCCGTTTTTACGATGGCGCCCTGGTTGTCCTTGCCGGTGAGGAAGATGGCCAGCGCCGCGGCAGCGTTGGGATATTTGGTGGCGGCGTTCACGCCGATGCCATTGGTGAAGATGATATCGGCGCGGGTCTTGGGTCCTTTGGGGATCTCGATGGCCTTCCATTTGACATCCGGATAGGTGGTCTTCATAAAGTTGACCATCCAACCGCCTTCGGTGGTCATCGCGACCAGTTTCTTACCGATAGCCTCCCCGCACCAACTTGCGCCCACATCGCTGGCGCGCACCAGGCTTTTCTCTTTGAACATATCGGCAACGAGGGTCGCCATCGTCTTGACTTCGGGCGTATCAAGCTTGGCCGTCTTGCCGTCCAGGGTGGCGAAATCTCCACCGTTGGACATGACGAAGGGCGCGAAGCGAGCCCAATCGGCATTCATGCAGAAGCCACCCATCTTAGCCTTGGCAGCCAGGGTCTTGGCGGCAGTGCGCATGTCGTCCCAGGTCCAATCAGCGGTCGGCTCTGGGATGCCGGCAGCGGTAAAGGCTTCGGGTAGATAAATCAGGCCGAGGGTGCCCCAGTCTTTGGGGAGGGCATAGGTCTTTCCACTCAAGGTGAACTCGCTCATCAGGGATGGAATGAAGTCGCTTGTGCTGACGCCGGCCTTCTTCATCGGGTCATCCAGGGCAAGCAACTGCCCGGAGGGAGCAAAAGCGGTCATCAACTGATCGTCGACGTAGAACACGTCGGGCGCTGTGCCGCCGGCCATCTGGGCTTTCATCTTGTCCTGGAATTTATCCGGGATGGGGACATAATCCACGCTCACATCCGGGCAGACGGCCTTGAAGCGGTCGATTGAATCCCGGTAGATCTTCTGCTCGGTGGTATCACCCCAACCAGAGAACGATATCTTCGCGCCGCTCTCTGCTGGAAGCAGACAGGTGCTGGCCGGCGCCATCGCAGTCGGTGGGATAGTGGGTTCGGCGGTAGGCGGCGGCGTTGTTGGTTGCGGGGCTGGCGGCGAGGTGGGCTGTTCGACCGCGGCAGTGGTGGGGGTCGTGGTTGCCCCGGCTGCGCAGGCGCTAAGCACCATAGACAGCACTAAGAAAGCGCTTAAAATGATAAACCATCTGGTTTTCATATAGATCTCCTCCGAAAACATTCCTTTCATGGTTGAATATTCAGTTGAAACATCCGATACGACATTCGATCGATCCGGTAGGGGTTAATCACCTCCTTCCATTTAGGATTCGAACAGGTTCTTCCGGGTAATTCCTCATGCTGATTCCGCTTCGTTTACCCGCTTGAGCTGCTGGCTCAGCTCGTTCCAATGCATCCCTGCCAGGTTTGGGATGACCACATCGGCAGCGCTCACCCGCCCATGCGGGCCGATGCCAACTGCCCACATCCCCCCCGCCAGGGCAGCCTCGATCCCGGCTGCAGCGTCCTCAAAAACGACGCAATGTTCGGGCGGAATGCCGAGCTGGGCGGCTGCGTGAAGGAACAGATCGGGCGCCGGCTTCTGATGCTCAACGCTATATCCATCCGAGATCGCGTCGATCAGGTGGCCGATCCCCAGGCGTTCGATCACGCCGGCAGCATTCTTGCTCGCCGAGCCGATGGCGATCTGCACCCCCTTTTCTTTGAGCTCCTCAAGCAGTTGCACGGCGCCAGGCAGCAAGTGAGCCGGGGTGATGCTTTCGACCGATTCCAGGTAATAGCGATTCTTGCGCTCCATCATTGCGGCTATCTGCGCTTCTGAGACCGGCCTGCCCTTCAAGAGCAGTAGCAGCGACTCGCGCCGGGGGATGCCGCGTAAGGCTTCATTGTCCTGGCGGGTGAATGGAATGCCTTCTTCGTTGGCGAGGCGTTTCCAGGCCTGGTAATGCAGCTCTGACGTATCGGTCAAGACACCATCCAGGTCGAAGATGGCGCCCAGGATGGGAAACCCCCGGGCAGGGTCTGTGGCCGTATCGCCACGGTCGACGACGGTGTCGCCTTCTCTCACCAGGTCAAAGACGCGCGGCTTGCCCCGCAGAATTAATTGGAAACGCAGGCGCGTGAATCGTTCGGGCAGGTGCGCGTGGGCCAGCGCATCGCCGCCGGCGGGTTTACCCATGTGCGGGTCAATGCCGGCAAAACCGAACACCACCGTTTGCCATACCCCGCCGGCTGTGGCGGCATGGAAGCCGTCGACCGAGTTGCCGCGGGTGTCGTTCAGGTCGGTCAGGGCAGCCTGCATAAAGTGGGCATATGCGGCCTGGGTATCTCCCAACCGGGCCGCCATGGCCGCCTGGATGGATGGGCCGAGCGATGAGCCGTAGGCCAGGTCGGTGCGCGGGGTGTAATAGTCCCAGTTGGCCTGGCGGACGGAGAGGTCGTACTCGTTCTCCAGCAGGTACAAGAGCATCAACACATCTGGTTGCTTGATGATCTGGACCTGCTGGGCTGCCTGGATACCTAGTAACGCCTGGACCGATTTGCTGCGCGGTTCCAGGTCGGGAAGGTTGAGGTTCTTGAGCTGGAAGTAGCCTTCGAATTGCTCGAACCGGCGGGTTACGGGATCGTATCCCTGGTAGATTTTGGCGATCACGTCCTTCCAATGTTCCAGCCGGGCCGTGCCCAGGTCAAGCTCCACCTCCAAGGCATGGGCTTTGTCTGCATCGGTTGCACGTAGCCAGGCCAACACCTCGAATGCGGTGGCCAGATTCCAACGCGCCAGCAGGTTGGTGTAGACATTGTTGTCAACGTGCTCGTGATTCTCGTCTGGGCCGATGACATCCTCGATGACGTAAGCGGCTTTTTCTGCGTCCCAGTGAACGCGCGACCCCCAGAAGCGAGCCGTATCGAGGAAGATTTCGGCGCCATAAGAACGCATGAAAGCGTCGTCGCCAGTGACCCGCCAGTATTGGTGGACAGCATAGGCTACGTCGGCCGAAATGTGGTGTTCGATGTCGCCGCACCAGATGCGCACCAGCTCGGCGCCGTCCGGCCCGGTCACCCAGCGCGGGGTGGTTTCTGCCCCGGTCGCGGCGCTTTCCCAGGCATACAAGGCGCCTTCATAGCCCAGGCTTTTAGCTTTCTGGCGGGCGCCGGGCAGGGTGTGGTAGCGGTAGAGCAGGAGGTTCCGGGCGATCTCTGGACGGGTGTAGGTCAAGAAAGGCAGGATAAAGATTTCCGTATCCCAGAAAATATGCCCGTGATAGCCATAACCGCTCAACGACTTGGCCGGAATGCTGACGCGGTCATCGTTGCGCGGCGCGGCAATGAGCAACTGGAACAGGTTATAGCGCACCGCCAGGTCGGCGCGGTCGTCGCCCGCGATCGCAATGTCGCAACGCTGCCACTCGTTCGCCCAGGCGCGCCGGTTGGCCGCTTTCAGCCCGTCGAATCCGGCAGCGCCGGCTTGTTGGATGCTGGCAACCGCCGCCGGCTTGGGCTGGGCTATGTCGCGGTTGGTAAAGATGGCCACCAGCTTCTCGGCGGAAACCTCTTCGCCCGGGGCAATTTGGAGTGTGGCTACCAATTCGGGCATCCCGGTGCTGTCCCAGTACTGGTACACGGGGTTGGCGCCGGTAACCGGCAGGGAGAATGCTTCGGCCAGTTCGATCCCGGTGGCGCGGGTATGCAGGCAAAGGAAAGCGCTGCGCTGATCCAGGCGGCCTTGATCGTTCCACATCCAGTGAACCACCCCATCGGTATCGGCGTGGCTGGAGAGTCCCGCGCGGAACTCCAGGCAGCCGGCATAGCCTTCCGAGCGCACGCGCCAGCGCACTCCGACCAGATGTTCATCCTCCAGGCTGGCGAACCGTTCGATCTCCATCGCCAAGGCTGCTCCCGGAGAGATCTCCCAGCGCAGGGTGCGCGTCAGGGCGCCATCGTGCAGGTCCAGTGTGCGCCGGTACGCACTCACCTGTGCGTTGAGCAGGCTGAAGCGCTGGTTGCCCGCAAACAGATTCATCTGGCTCCAGTTGGGAGAATTGACCAGCTCGGTGGTAACGATGGGGACATCGTCGTAGACCCCCTGGATCAGGGTGACGGCATGCTCACCCGGGTAGCCCTCTTCAAAAGCTCCGCGGGTCCCCAGGTAGCCGTTGCCAATGGTAAAAACGGTCTCCTGCTGATTCAGGCGCTGTGGATCAAATCCTGCTTCAACGATTTCCCAATTGCTCATGGCTCCATAGCTTAAGAAGCGCTCCCCCATCTCAAATAATCCTTTCACCCGCCGGTCGATGCGCGTACAATCAGGCGCGGCGCAAGCAGTTGATAACAGTCTTCAGGCGTTTTCCCGTCCAGCATCTCTAGCAGCATAGACATGGCCCGCTGGCCTACTTCGCGGGTAGGTTGGCGGACGGTGGTCAACGAGGGCGTCAGGTACTGCACCATCGGTGCGTCGTCAAAGCCGGTGATGGCGATGTCTTGCCCGACCTGCAGGCCGCGGGAGCTCGCCGCGTGGATTGCGCCAATTGCCATAATGTCGTTGAAGGCCACGATCGCGGTCGGGCGTTCGCCGGTGGGCAGATCTAACCAGGGCAGTGTGGCCTGGTAGCCGAACTGGTAATTTCCTTCACCGCGGGCCAGCCAACCTTCCGGAAGCGCGAGCCCGGCGGCTTCCAAACCGGCTATGACCCCATCCATACGGTTTTGCCCAACCCGTGAGGACTCGGGCCAGGTGAGGATGGCGATGCGGCGGTGATTGCGCGAGACGAGGTGCTCGATCACCATCCGCATGCCGGCAGCGCCGTCGACGTCGACAAAGGGGAAATCCAGGCCGGGGTTGGAGCGACCGAAGGCGACAAAGGGGAAGCGCTGCTCGAGTAGGAGCAGGATGCGGGGATCGTCATAGTTAATGGAGGAAACGATGAACCCGTCCACCCGGTTGGTGTCCATCAGGTCGCGGTAGACGTCTGTCCAGGCATTCCCGGGCCGGTAGGGGAATGCCAGCAGGTGATACCCGGCATCTGCCGATTCCTGCACCATGCTTTGCAGGAACTGGTCGAGGATGGGGTTAACCACGTCGGGTGAGGTAGGTTCCCAGGAATAGCCGATCATGTGGCTACTCTGGGCGCGCAGGCTGCGGGCGATGAAGTTCGGCCGGTAGCCCAACTCATGAATGGTATGCCAGACGCGCTGTTCGGTCTCTTGAGAGACCTGGCTCTGGTTGTTGAGCACCTTGGAGACGGTTTGATAACTCACGCCGGCGCGCGCGGCGACTTGCTTGAGGGTGACCCGATTGCCCATAACCGCTCCGGATTCTTGTCTACACTATTAGCGAACGTTCACGCGAACGTTCGCTAATATCATACATCGTTACCTTTGGCTTGTCAACCGTCAATTGGAGGGGTGAATGTAGGGACGGGTCTGAAAGGTTTAGAAATTCGCTCGTTCAGTTTTCAGACCCGCCCCT
>JAQTMA010000131.1 GCA_028714615.1 Anaerolineaceae bacterium
GGGGCGTCTCTACAAGTCCAGGTAGCCGACACACTACGCAGTGTCCCGTTAGGGACGGGTCGGCCACTACAATAGCTTCAGGCGCATAGGGATGGGGAGTATCTCTCGTTGCCTCTTCGCCCCATTGCCTTTGCTCTTTAATCAAAAATCGGCAACGCCTGCACTTGCGTGCGGTGCAAGTGTCTACAATCTAAAATGCCCCGTCGTTTCCCCGTTGCCTCAGCCCTGGAGTATAATTCAACGATATTTTACCCCTTGTGAAGAAACGGAAGAACGGTACTCCCATGGACCAAACCTCAATCGATAACACTGCTGTGAAGGCTGGCAGGCCTTTCCCACAGGTCGCTCCGGGCAAGCTGTGGCTGATGTGGCTGCTCGGCAACGGCGTGGCCGCCGGGTTGATCATTCCCCTGGCCATCGCCCTGCTCACCGCCCTGCAACAACCCATGGCGGCTTCACCCGCCGCCTTCCAGGTGGTGCAATGGCTGACCATCGTGCTGGCTGCCGGCGCCATCGCGCTGGCTTCGGCCTTCGTCATGCGGCGGTACACCAGCCGCCCACGCCTGTGGTTCCTGCTAACCTGGGCGGCCTGGGCGGTGGCCCTGGTGTATCCGACGACCCCGTTGTTCTTCCAGTATTACAACGCAGGCAGCAGCGTGCCGGCCAGCATCCAGTTCTATTCGCAAGCGGCCAGTATCCTGAGCGCAGTGATCAAATTCGTCATCGTGGCATTCGCCCAGTGGCTGATCTTGCGCATCGACTATCGTAAAACCTGGACCTGGATGCTGTGGTCGCTGCTGGGAATTGCGATTTCGGTGGGCATTTTGCTGGCCTTGATCTACGTCTTCCACCTGGATACGTTCCTGGCTTCCCTGGGCGACACGCAGATATATACCTGGATCTCCAACGGCGGTACGTACCTGGTGGCGTTTGCCGTATCAGGCCTGGGACTGGCAGGCATCCTCAACCACCCCGAACCCGACCCGGCCGAGCACGAAGCCGGGCGCGTGATCGCGGCTGAGTGGGTGGGCGCCGGCCTGGCGTACGCGGTGCTGCTCAGCGGGCTGCAGGCCACCGGGCTGTTCACGCTCTTGCTGAAACCGTTCCAATCGAATGCCACCCTGCAGCGCCTCTTCACCTATTTCTGGGTAGGCGTCATCCTGGCGTTCACCCAGTGGCTGGTGCTGCGCCGGCGCACCAACCTGGCGCTGGCCTGGGTGCTGGCCACCCTGTTTGGCACGATCATCGGCCGCGCGGCCGTATTTGGCCTGGGCAACGCCATCCAACCCGGAACCCCGCTCGCCGCCATCGCACAAAGCCCCTTCTGGTTCACCCTGATCGTCAGCTTATTGAGCACACTGGTGCTGGCTGCCCTGCAAGGCGTCGTCCTGGCCTGGCGGAACTATTCCCGGTACTGGTACTGGTTGGCGCTGTCGTTGGGCGCCAGCCTGGTAGCTTTCCTCGGCTCGTATTTCATTAACCAAACCATAGGCCTGGTTGCCACGGGATTGATCACCGGGCTAACGCTGGCCTGGGTGTTACAGACCGGCCTGGATGAATCCTGGGTGGCTTCCCCTGTGGAAGGAGAAGTAACAGCCCCGCAGTTGGATAAAGACAGCGAGATCATCGCCGAGCGTATGCGCCAGGCGCTGGGCCGCAACACGCGGGTGACGGTGTACGACGATTGCATGGAGATCGAACCGGGCGCCTACCCCGACCGCGACCTGGCTCAGCGCCTGGTGACCGGGCGCGGGCAAGCGCAGATTTTCTCCGCAGCGCAAGCTCCGGCAGAAGAAGCGCCGGCTCCGCAAGACTCCCCGGTGATTCTGTCGCAGGATGGGATCGCCGCTGCCAGCGTACTATCTCCGAACGACCCGGAAGAGGTACGTTTGAAGCTGGAGCTGACCGAGGATGGTTCTGCTCAGGTAGCGGATTTCTTGAAGAATGACCCCGATAAAGGGCTTTACCTGGCGCTGGACGAGCAAGTGGTCATCGCACGCGCGCTGGACGTGGCCGAAGCCAACGTGCTGGAGCTGCGCGGCCTGGCATTCGAAGAAGCCAGCAACCTGGCTGCCATGCTCGATAACGAGCCGCTTTCGGTAGGCTACGAGATCGAAGACTAACCCATCAAACTAATCCGTTTTTGTTGAGGGCCCACTGCAGCTCGGCGGCAGTGGGCTCGATCAATATATCCCCCCCGATTTGCAGGGTGGGGTGGCTGGCGTCACCGCCGGTCCACCAGCGCACCTGGCTGGCAGCGGTCGGGTCCGCTTCCATGTCGCGGAAGATAAACGGGATGCGCAGGCGGTCGAGGGTACGGCGCACCATTTGGGTTGCCGCGCACCATTGAGTGCCATAGACCACCACCGTGACCTTAGGATTTTGAGGAGTAGTCGATGCGTTCATACTTAGCCTCCTCCCGGTCAACCTGGCCGGCCGGGCGTCGCCTGCCCCTGTAATTGTCCCAGTTGCTCGAAGAGCGTGTAGATGCTGGGGATTTTGTGCAGCTCCGGCGAGATCGTGCAGAAGCGGATCACCCCTGCCGGGTCGATGACGTACAGGGCGCGCTCAGTAAAGCCGTCGCTGTTGCGGTACACCTGGTAGCGCCGGGCGATCTCCCCTTTGGGATTGAAATCAGAGAGCAGGGGAAAGCGAATCCCACGCACGGCGGCCCATGCACCGTGGCTGTAGATGCTATCCACCGAGATGGCCAGCAATTGGGTGTTGTGTTTGATGAACTCTTCCTGCTCGCTCTGGTATAAGCTGAGCTGGTCACTGCAAGCCGGGCTCCAATCCAGCGGATAGAAAGCCAGCACCACGTTCTTCCCGCGGAAATCCTGAAGGCTGATCGCCCGACCTTGGGCGTCCTTCAAAGAAAAGTCAGGGGCCGGGAATCCCGGCTTCAGGCCCTGGTTCTCGGCCACCCCTTCCATTGCGGGGGCCGAGTGATACAGATTGGCGATGTCTTCGAGAGTCGTACCGCCCCGCTGCGCCACGGCTGAGCCATCCGGCGCGAACGGCTTGTGCGTCTCGTGGATCATGGCGTGTAAAATGGAAAGGGCTTCTTTTTCGGGCGACTCTTTCAGTCTGGGTTCCAAATTGCTAAAGCGTTTCTCTAACTCTTCAAGACGCGCATTTCGGGGAATGCTCATATCTCTAACCTCCACCCTAATCTACAGTTGATATGGTTTGGGAGCCTACCTTCCCAGCAGGGGAGTCACCCGGCTGCGTAAAGCTGGCTCAGGGAGAGCGCCGGCCCAACGATCGATGATCTGGCCGTTCTTCACCACCATCATGGTCGGGATGCTTTGCACCCCATAGCGGGCGGCTACCGCCGGGTTCTCATCTACGTTGATCTTGGCAAATCGCGCCCGTCCCGCCATCTCGTAAGCCAGCTTCTCAACGGTCGGTTCGACCATGCGGCAAGGACCGCACCAGGGCGCCCAAAAATCCACCAGCACCGGCTGAGGCGAACCCAACACTTCCTTGTCGAAGGTGGCGTCCGTTACCGGGAAAGGACGCCCCGGATTAACAGAGCCTGCGGCGGGGCGGGCGCTGTTGGAGTTTTCCGCCGGGCGAATCACCTGGGGCCGGGGACCCCGCCCCAGCAGGTACAACACATGCTGCTCCAGGTTAGAGGAGGAGATGTTCTCCGCTTTCGACTGCACCTGGCCCGTTTTCAAAGTAACGACAGCCGGCGGCTGGTTGATCTGGTAGCGTTGCGTCGTGGCCGGATTGTCTTTGACTTGCACCTGGGCAACCAGCACTTGCCCGGCATTATCGCGGGCAAGGCGGCTGATCATCTCTGTCAGGGGGGAAGGTGGGACGCCATTGAGGAAGACGAGCGCCACGGGTAGTCCCGCGGCCAACACGCGGTCAATGCTCAGGTCGTTGGTTGTGATCGGGGTATCAAAAGCACGAATCAAGCCATCCTCCTTGTTCAGCAGCACCTCCTTATCATATCGCATTGCGACTTGTTTTGTCAATTTTATCAGATTGCTCTCGGTTATACGGTCATGAGATGGTAATATATCTGATAGAATCAAGACATGAGTCATCGGCCGATTTGGGGGTAAACATGCCAGGCGAACCGGATCATCGCGAGTTGCTTTCAATTTTGGTAGAGGCGACTTCTTCTGCGCTGTTTGCAGTTCAAGAACAACGGGTGATCTACGCCAATCCGGCCGCCGAGCAGCTCACCGGCCGGTCTCTCGCCGAACTGAAAGGCATGGCTTTTCTCGAGCTGATCGATGCCGAACAACGCGAAAAAACCGCCGAATTGATGGGGGGAAGCCACCGCATGCAGGTGACCACGCGCATCACCTGCAAGGACCAACTCACCTGCCCGGTACAGTTGTCCTGCCAACCGGTGCAGCTCGGTGGACAGGCGGCCTGGATTATCACCATCACCGAGCAGCTTTCGGAGGCTATCGTCCGCGCGATTGCAGACGCCGTTGTGGTCTATGGAGTGGATGGGATCGTTCTGCAGGCTAACCCTGCCAGCGAGCAATTCTACGGCTTCGACCCGACCGGATACCCACAGCACGAGATTCTCCGGACCCTCTCCGTCCGGCGACTCGATGGTCGTCCGATTTCGCTTGACGAGCTGCCCTCGTCCCGCGCCCTCCGCGGGGAGCGGGTGGAGAACGAGCGGATGATTATCACCAACCGGATCGGGAAGGAGCGGGTCGTAGCGGTCTCGACTGCGCCTATTTATCACGGCAGCGGGTTAGCGGGGGCGGTAGTCGTCTGGCACGATTTCACCGAGCGCGAGCAGTTGCTGGGCATGTTGGAAGAACAACAGGCCCGCCTGCAAGCGGTTATCGAGAACGCGCCTGAAGCGATTGTTATGGCAGACACGTCCGGGCAAGTAGTGCTGAGTAACCCGGCTGCAAAAGGATTATTTGAGCCTGGCCAGCCAACCGGTGCGGACGCCGAATCACAAGCTCCGCAGTTTTGCTACCCGGACGGCACCCCCTACCGTCCCGCCGACCTGCCGTTGTCGCGCGCCATACGGGAGGGAAAACCGCAGATGAACATCGAAGCGGCGCTGCATACTGCCAATGGGAAACGACGCGCCTTGTTGATCAGCGCTGCGCCCATTGTGGACCGGCGCGGCAAGCCGGCCGGTGCGGTAGCGGTTTTTCAGGATATCAGCCAGCGCAAGCGGGATGAGGAATCGATCCGGCGCGAGTCCGCTCGCATGGAACTGGTCGCCACCCTGTCGCAGGCTTTTGCGGAGGCCGGGTTGTACTACCCGTCCGTCCTGGGCACCATCTCCAGGCGGGTGGCCGAATCGCTGGGTAATGCCTGCATCATCCGCCTGGTCTCCGACGACGGCCAGTGGCTCGACCCGGTGGCCTTCCACCACACCAACCCGGATGCCCTGGCCATCTACCGCACCATGTTGCGCGCATCGCGCAAGCGGGTGAATGAGACCCTGGGAAGGCAGGGTTTGCCGCCGGACGAGCCGCTGGTGGTGCTGGATATGTCGGCCAGCGACTTGCAATCGTTGGATCAGGCCTCGGCCGGGCTGTGGGGTGAACAATACCCCGTCCAGACCGCGTTGCTGGTGCCGCTGCGAGCTCAGGGACACTTCATCGGCACCCTGACAGTGGTGCGCAGCAGTATCGAAAACCCGTTTACCTTGGAAGACCAGATGCTCATCCAGGACCTGGCTGACCGGGCCGGGCTGGCAATCGATAATGCCCGCTTGTATGCAGCCGAAACCCAGCGAGCTCACGAGCTTGAAGCCTTACACCACGCCGCGACGGCTTTGCTGGCCAACCTGGACCTGGACAGCTTGCTGGGCCAAATCCTGGAGACGGCCCGCAGCGCCATCCCTACCGCCGAAAAAGGGCTGCTGCACCTGGCAGACCAGGACAGCGGAGAATTCAAGGTGCGCGCCATGCTGGGGTATCAAAACCCAACCATCCGGCGGTCGAATAGGCGGGACGCGCCGGATTACCTGATGGATGCCATCCGCCAGAGGCGCGCCTTGCTATTCAACGACCTGCCTGGAGCCAGCAAACCGGGAGGTTCGAGCAATCCGCGCTCCGTGATTGTGGCTCCGCTGGTGCTCGGACAATCCGTGTTGGGGGCGCTTTCCCTGACCTCCGCACGCCCAGGCGCTTTTGGCGAGGCGGACATGCGGTTATTGGTCAGCCTGGCGGCTACCACCACGGCAGCCATCCAAAACGCCTTGCTGCACAGCCAGGTCCAGCGCCTGGCCGTGACCGATGACCTGACCGAGCAATACAACCGGCGTGGCTTCTTTGAATTAGGCGAGCGCGAGATCGAGCGGTTCCATCGCTTCGGGCGCGAGCTTTCCATCATTATGTTGGATATCGACCATTTCAAGGAAATCAATGATGCATTCGGCCACGCGGTAGGCGACCAGGTGCTCGCCACCCTGGCGCGGCGCTGCCGGACGCACATCCGCCAGGTGGACGTGCTCGGCCGGTACGGCGGGGAGGAGTTTGTCATTTTGCTGCCGGAAACCGACATGGCAACGGCGGCTGAGATTGCCGAACGAATCCGCAGCTCGATTGCCAGCGAACCGGTTGCCACCCCTCAGGGCGAGATCGCGCTTTCAATCAGCCTGGGAGTAGCCTCGGCTACCCCGGAGGTTCTTAACCTGGCCGCCCTGCTCGACCGGGCAGATGCAGCCATGTACCAGGCCAAGCAAAAGGGAAGAAACCGGGTCGAGGTGACTACCGATCCCCGCGGTTGAAATTCAAGCCAAATCGGGTACAATATGCAGGGGGCTATAGGGACTTTCTGCCCTTTCAGGGGTAAGCGCCGGAGTCCTGAAGCCTGAACGGAACCGAAGACAAACCAAAAACTGTTGTGGGGAATCTGCCGAGTGAATCCAATTCGAGTCGTACTAGCAGATGATCACGTTGTTGTGCGCATCGGCATCCGAAATTTGTTAGGCCGCAGCCCAGACATCGTCGTCATTGGGGAAGCGTCCAATGGGGTGGAGGCCATCCAACTGGTGGGTGACCTCAAGCCGGATGTATTGCTGTTGGACATGGAAATGCCCGTGATGGATGGCGTGGAGGTGGCCCGCCGGCTCCGGGAGGCCAAATCCCCGGTGCGGGTGCTGGCGTTGAGCGCATATAATGATAAACAGTATATTCTCTCGATGTTTGACCAGGGAGCGGCGGGCTACCTGACCAAGGACGATGCACCCGAGAATATCATCGATGCGGTGAGGGGGGTTGCGAAGGGTGAACAGGGGTGGATGAGCCGCAAGGTGGCAGCCCGCCTATCGATCTAGATCTTATCTGTGGAGGGAACATGTACACCAATATGGTCACGACAGCTTTCGATTTTGAAGGCTATCGAGTCGCTAAGAACCTGGGGGTGGTGCGCGGCGTCACCGTGCGTTCACGCAGTGTGGTGGGAAATTTTGCCGGAAGCATCCAGACCATTTTCGGCGGGAATATCTCCATCTTCACCGAGCTGTGCGAGAACGCGCGCGAAGAAGCCTTCAACCTGATGGTACAACACGCCGACCAACTGGGCGCCAACGCGGTAATCGGTATGCGCTACGACGCGAACGACGTGATGGACGGAGTCACCGAGGTGCTTGCTTACGGGACTGCCGTGGTGGTAGAGAAAACCGTCTGATAGAATTATTCTCAACAAAACTCAATTGAAACCGGGGAGGGTTTATGGAATACCGTCATTTAGGAAGAGCGGGGATCCGCGTCAGCGCGCTCTCATTAGGCGCCTGGGTCACCTACGGCGGTCAGGTCGGAGAAGATTCGGCTTCGGCATGCATGCAAGCCGCCTACGAGGCCGGCGTCAACTTCTTCGATAACGCCGAAGCATACGCTGACGGCAAGGCCGAGACCGTGATGGGCAATGTGCTCAAGAAAATGGGTTGGCGGCGAGAAAGCTACATCATTTCGACCAAAATATATTGGGGTGGGAAGGGTCCGAACGATAAAGGCCTGAATTATAAACATATTATCGAGGGTGTGCACAATGCCCTGCGCCGCCTGCAGCTCGAATACGTGGATTTTGTCTTCTGCCACCGCCCGGACCCGTATACGCCCATCGAAGAGACCGTGCGGGCGATGGACCAGATCGTCCGCGAGGGCAAAGCATTCTATTGGGGCACTTCCGAGTGGAGCGCGGGGGATATCATGCGCGCGGATGGGTTGGCGCGCCAATACGGCCTGCGCCCGCCGAGCATGGAACAGCCTCAGTACAATATGCTCAACCGCCAGCGTTTCGAATTGGAGTATATCCCGCTTTACCGTGATTTGGGATACGGGACGACCATCTGGAGCCCATTAGCATCCGGCATCCTCACCGGAAAGTACAACAACGGCATCCCGGAAGGCAGCCGCATGAGTTTACAGGGCTTCGATTGGTTGCGGGAGCAGCTTACACAGGATAAGCTCGAGAAGGTGCGCCAGCTAGTACCGGTGGCGCAGGATTTGGGCTGCTCTATGGCGCAACTGGCGCTGGCCTGGTGCCTGACCAACCCCAACGTGAGTACCGTGATCACCGGGGCGAGCCGCGCCGAGCAGGTACGAGAGAATATGAAAGCGCTGGACGTAGTTCCGAAACTGACGCCGCAGGTGCTAGAGAAAATCGAAGCCGTTCTGGCGAATAAGCCGGTCGCGGAAGAAGCGTAAATTAGGGGAAACCACCAAGGGTGGGTGGCTATGAAGACCCGCCTCTACGGATTCGTGGGCGTTTCTTTAGGTGTTCGTCGACGTTTGGGCTTCTCTTGCGGAGGGCGCAGGTCAAAGTTCAGCACCTGGTTAAGATTGGCCAGATGCGGGTCGCCTTCGGCGGGCAGCACCAACACCGTAATCGAAGCCGTGCTGACGCCCAGTCGTTGGAACTTGTCCAGGGGGAGCCCGATAAAATGAGCGACCGCCAGCTTGATGGCGTCGGAGTGTGAGAAGCAGGCCACCATCTGGTCGGGTTGGTGCGTTGCGGCGATGGCGGTCAGTTCGGTCGACAATCGCGCCTGCGCCTCCGAAAAGCTTTCCCCAGCCGGAAAACGCACCTGGCTGGGGTGGTTCTGCACCAATTTCCACAGGTTCGTACGGCGCATCTGGCCGATGGTCTTGCCGACCCAACCGCCAAAGTCGATCTCCATCAGCCCATCCCTCGGTTGGATGGGTAAATCCAGCTCGCGCGCCAACGGTTCGGCGGTCTCAATGGCGCGATCCAGCGGGCTGCTGTAGATGGCCCGGATGGGGGCGTGGCATAATACCTGGGCGAGTAACTGCGCCTGCTGGCGTCCGCGGTCGTTCAGGTGCACATCCGGCCGGCGACCGGCCAGGCGCTTGCCCACGTAATCATTTTCCCCGTGGCGGATCAGCAGCAAGATGGTCATGGTCTTCTTCCTCGATCCCCAGCGCTTTGGCCTGGGCCGCGCGCCAGCGCGAGAGGCGTTCGGCTACCTGGCCTTCGTATCCCTGGTCAGACGGTTTGTAAAAGGTGCTCCCCAGCGCGGTCTTGGGCAGGTACTGTTGGGGGGTGAAGTGCCCGGGGAAAGCATGCGGGTACTGGTAGCCCTGGCCGTGACCTAAGGCAGCGGCGTCGCGACTGTCATCCATCAGGTGGGTGGGGACTTCGCCGGCGCCCTCTTTCTCAATGCGCTCCAGGGCTTTAAAATAGGCGCCCGCGGAGTTTGATTTCGGGGCAGTGGACAGGTAGAGGGTGGCCTCCACGATCGGATAAACGCCTTCCGGCAAGCCGATGTTCTCGAAGGCTGTAAAAGCGGAGGTGGCCACCACCAACCCGAGCGGATCGGCCAGACCGATATCCTCGCCCGCCAGGATGATCAGGCGGCGCAGGATGAAGCGCGGGTCCTCGCCGGCATACAGCATCTTGGCCAGCCAGTACAGGGCAGCATCCGGGTCAGAGCCGCGCACGGACTTGATAAAGGCTGAGATGGTGTCGTAGTGCGCGTCGCCGTTTTTGTCATACATCACCGCCCGGCGCTGGATCGATTCCTGCGCCACATCCAGCGTAATGTGGACGGCGCCGTCCTCGCCGGGTTGGGTGCTCTCCACGGCCAGTTCGAGCGCATTGAGGGCGTTGCGCACGTCGCCGCCGGAAGCCTCGGTCAGGTGCTTCCGCGCATCCGCATCCAGGTGGACAGTGTGTTCGCCCAAGCCGCGCTGCGCGTCGGTCAGGGCGCGATCGAGGATCAGCCCCATTTGCTCCGGGTTGAGGGGTTGGAGCTGGAAGATACGTGAGCGCGAGACGAGCGCCTTGATCACCTCGAAGTAGGGGTTCTCGGTGGTCGCCCCGATCAGGGTCAGGATACCGGTCTCCACCTGGGGGAGAAGCGCGTCTTGTTGGGCCTTGTTCCAGCGATGCACCTCATCCACAAACAGGATGGTGCGCAGACCGTGCAGCCGGCGGCGCTCGCGCGCCTCCTGGATGACCTTGCGCAGCTCAGGGATGCCGGCCAGCACGGCCGAAATCGTCTCGAAATGCGAGCGAGTGGTGTTGGCGATGATCTGGGCCAGGGTGGTCTTGCCGGTGCCAGGCGGTCCCCACAGGATGATCGAAGAGAAGAGCCGGTCGGATTCGATGGCGCGGCGCAACAGCTTCCCTGGGCCGAGGATGTGCTCCTGCCCGACGAATTCCTCCAGGTTACGCGGACGCATGCGCGAAGCAAGCGGGGCTTCCCGCTGCAAGCGTTCTTGCATGGCGTGGTCGAATAGATCCATAGACATCTATTCTAGCATGTTTAGAAGAGGGGGTTATCCGCTAATTTCGCGAATTGGAAAGTATAAAAACATTTGGACACGGATTGCACGGATTAGAAGGATAAGTACGGATTATTTAAATATCTTTAAAAAATCCGTTCTTATCCGTTCTTGCCGTGCAATCCGTGTCCAGGGGTTTTTGTTTCCGCTTCCAGGTGGATTTGTAAACTTAGCGCTCAGCATGTAGAATTTGAATACATTGGTTGGAACGACGTTCAGGGGGATGGATCAGGCGGAAGTATGAAATTTCGGTGGATTGGCGGGCCGACGTTTGAGCTAGAGGTGGCGGGGTTTCGCCTGTTGACCGACCCGATGTTTGGGGAAGGGCCGGAAGCGTTTGTGATGCACGGGCATCCTTCCACGGGGGAGGAGATTGCAGCGATCACCCGCCTGGCACCCCTTCCGGCAGTCAATTTAAATCGCCTGGATGCAGTGGTGGTCAGCCACCTGCACAGCGACCATTTTGACGATGCGGCGGCTCAGCGGCTACCGCGCGGTACGCGGGTGGTTGCGCCGCTGGACCAGGCACAAGACGTCCTGAAGCGCGGTTTCCGCGAGGCAGAAGGCCTGGAATGGTGGCAAACGCTCGATCTGGAGCGGGGAGATGACCGGCGCTTGAGCATCACGGCGGTCCCCGCGCAGCATCCGC
>JAQTMA010000132.1 GCA_028714615.1 Anaerolineaceae bacterium
GGCGCCGATGCAGTCTATTTCGCTTCCCGGGGCTATCCGGTGCATGCCATCGACCTATCCCCCGGAATGACCGCAGCAATCGCCGAAAAGGTTGAACGGTTTGGGCTGCAAGGCCTCCTTACTTACCAGAATTGCTCCTTTACCGAGCTCGCTTGCCTGGTCGAAAATGCACCCTACCAATACATCTACTCGAACTTTGGAGGCCTGAACTGTATTGGAAACCTGGCCGAAGTCTCCCGGCAAATTACCCAGGTGCTGCTCCCCGGCGGGCGTCTGACCTGGGTGATCATGCCGCATTTTTGTCCCTGGGAGGTCGCCCACCTGTTCAAAGGTGAAAGCAAGACTGCCTTGCGGCGGTTCCATCCCTCGGGAACGATAGCGAATGTAGAAGGCGTGAGCTTTAAGGTGTTTTATTACACCCCGCAACAGGTGATGGAGGCGCTTGGCGCCGATTTTCACTTGCTGCGCCTGGAGGGTTTGTCTGTGTTCGCCCCGCCGGCGGATCGCAAACACTTTGCCAGGCGCTTTCCCCGGTTATACCGCCTCCTCACCCGTATCGATGACGTCCTTACGCCCCTGCCGCCATTTAACCAGTGGGGCGACTTTTTTATCCTCACCGCGGAGTACCGTCCATGATACCGTCCGGGAATGCCTTCACGTTTGTTTGCCCGACCTGCCGGACTCCCCTGGTCGAAATCGGCGCGGATACGCTCTTCTGCGCCTTGGAAGGGCGCAAATACATCAAACTGGACGGAGTCTGGTGTTTCTTGCCTGCAGAGGTCGAAGCCAAATATCAGCAATTCATCCGCGAATATGCGGCCGTCCGTTCGCACGAGAGCCGCGGTTCCCCCGATCCTGACTACTATCGAGGGTTGCCGTTTCGTGACCTGACAGGGCGCTTCTCCCAAGACTGGCGCATCCGGGCGCGCAGTTACACCGAGCTGATCCGCAAAGCTGTCGTCCCCCTGGAACGGCGAAAAAAGCAAGCCTTGCGTATCCTGGACCTGGGGGCCGGGAATGGCTGGCTATCCAACCGCCTGGCCCGGCGCGGCCATACGGTGGCAGCAATTGATCTACAAACCAATGTTGAGGACGGATTGGGCGCGTGGATGCATTACGATGCAGCGTTCATCCCCATCCAGGCCGATTTCGACCATCTCCCTTTCTGGGAGGAGCAAGTCGACCTGGTCATTTTCAATGCTTCTTTTCATTATTCCACGGATTATGGGTCCACCCTCGCCGAGGCTTTACGGGTCTTGAAGCCGGATGGGCAGATCGTTATCCTCGATTCGCCGGTCTATCAAAACGCGGAAAGTGGAAAGCAGATGGTTCGCGAGCGAGAGGAGCTCTACCGCCAGAAATATGGCTTTGCTTCCAACGCTATTCCCAGCGAGAACTACTTAACCTTTGCCCAGCTTGAGCGGCTAGGGAAGCAATGTTCGTTGCACTGGGCTATCTCCCATCCCTTCTATGGCTGGAGCTGGGAAATCCGCCCCCTCAAAGCCCGCCTGCTACAGCGTCGCGAGCCGGCTCAATTTCGGGTGATCGTGGGGGCGCGTCATGCGGCTTGACCTCGGGTTGGAGTCAACGCCGTGGAAGCGCCTTGGATTAAATTCCGCATGGTTGTTTGCCGGGAGGCTTGCCACCCAGATCCAACTCGTCATCTTTACCCTCCTGGCTGCCCGGGGTCTCGGGGTAGCCGGCTTTGGCCAATATACCTTCATCGTTTCGGCGGTTGCCCTGGGGAACGTACTGACCTCTTTCGGCACCGATACCCTCTTGATTCGCGAGCTGGCGCGGGCTCGAGATGGAAAGGATCACCGGATCAGCAGTGCGTTGATCCTCCAATTGGGGCTTTCGGCTTTCATCCTGGCGATCATCTATGCCTGGTCTGGTCTGCTCCCCAATGCCAACCGGGATACGATTTCGGGGCTGCGCCTGTATGCTTTCGCCCTGGCGCCGTTGGCATTCTTTTCTATATTTACGGCGGTGTTGAGGGCTTGGGAACGAATGGATCTTTACCTGGGCGCCAACCTGCTGGCGGCTGGACTGCAAACCGGATTGGCCTGGTTCATGCTGCAGGGCGAAAGCCGGCTGGTCCCATTCATGGCTATGCTGCTGGCGGTGCAGGTCTGCGCGGCCGTGATCGCCGGGGTGTTATGTTGGAAAGCCATCCCCGGTTTTTCGATCCGTTTCAAGGTGGATTGGAAGAGCCTGGCTGGCCTGGCGCGTTTGGTTTGGCCGTTGGCCTTGATCAGCATCCTCGGGGTTGCTTACCAGCGTTTGGGCGTCCTGGTCATCTCGGTAATTCAGGGAGACGTACAGACCGGATGGTATTCGGCTGCCAGCAGGATGGTGGAAGTGCTCAAGTTCGGGCACATCGCCGTATTGGGTGCGATCTTTCCGGCCGTGTCGCACCTCTCCGCAGAAGCAAAGCGTGGGAGGGAGGCCAACTTCCTTTTCCAGGTTGCATTTTGGGGTCTCCTGGGGGTAGCTGTGCTGTCGTCCATCAGCGCGTATCTGCTGGCTCCATGGCTTGTGGCAACGTCCTTCGGCCAGACGTATCTTCCCGCGGTACCGGTATTGCGCACGTTGGTGTGGGTTTTGATCCCGTATACCCTGACTTCCACGCTTTCCTTGCGGATGATCCTGGTGAGGCGCGAAAAAGCAGTCATGCTTGTCACGGGGTGCGGATTGGCCATCGCGCTGGGGCTTAATCTCTTCATGATCTCGACGTTCGGCGCCACGGGAGCGGCCCTGGCATCACTGTCCGCCGAATGCATCATGGCGGGCATCTTTCTTTTTCTGAGGGAGAAGGGATGAAACCAGCGATTGTGGTCAGCGCGTATAACCGTCCTGCGGCATTATCCCGCCTGCTCGTCTCACTCGATTCGGCCGAATATCCATTGGGTGAAGAGGTCCCCCTGGTTATCTCGATCGACCAGGCCGAGCATCATCCGGATGTCGTCCAGGTTGCCGCAGCGTTTAGCTGGCGGAATGGTCCCAAAAAAATCATCTTGCAGCCCCGTCGTCTTGGTCCCATCGACCACTTTGTGGCCTGCGGCGAGCTTACCCGTGCATTTGGAGCGATCGTTTATCTTGAGGATGACCTGGTCGTTTCTCCGGTATTTTACCCATACGCTGCCCAGGCATTGGCTTTCTTCGATCATGATGAACGCATCGGCGGCATCTCGTTGTACGCCTTGTGGTTCAACGGGTACACGCAGGAGCCCTTCGCGCCCCTGGTGGATGAGGTCGACCATTTCTTTCTCCAGGTCCCTTATACCCAGGGGCAGGCCTTCACACAAAAACAATGGGGGGGATTTCGGAAATGGATGGATTCGAACGAGTCTCGAGAAGCAGCGACAGCGCCGTTGCATGAAGCCTGGTCTCACTTTCAGGAAGACGAATGGTTCCCTCACATGGCGCGTTACTTGGTGGCCACCGGTCGCTATTTTGTCTACCCCCGCACTTCCCTCTCCACCGGGTTTGGCGACGTAGGGACGCATTTCCCCAAAGCAACGCCCTTTTTCCAGGCGCCTCTCCAGCTCGGTAAACGTAGTTACAACTTCAAATCCTTTGACCGCTCCTTCGCTGTCTACGATTCGTTTTTTGAACTGCTACCCGACCGCTTGCGCCGGTTCGCCAACGTCCTCGCAGGATATACCTTTACGCTCGATCTCTATGCAACGCGTACCCCAATGAATATTCCAACCGAGTATGTATTAACTTCGCGGCCCTGCCGGCGGGCGATCTTCTCATATGGAAACATCATGCGGCCGCTCGAAGCCAACGTGATCCACGCTGTCCCCGGAAACGAGCTCTCCTTTTGCCGGGCAGAAGATGTCCGTTGGGATTGGCTCGCGACGCTGCGTTCCCGGAAAAGTAAGGCAGATTATTTTTCCCGCGGCCGGCGAACTGGACGGGGGACCCAACTCGCCTTTACCCTGCTCCACCTTTGGACAATGCTGATCCGGCCGGAAACGGGTCGAGCGCGGCCTGAGCGATAATTCGACCCTCAATGCTCGTGTTCGTGATCGGCTGTGTGCTGGTGCAGGTGCTTGTGCTCTACGCCCGTCTCCGCGTGACGATGCCAGTGCTCATGCAGCAAATTACAGGCCGTCAGCAGCGCCGCATCGGATAGGATATCTTGAGGAGCGCCGCTCGCTACCATACAGTGTTCCTGGTTGAAGACGAATACCCGGTCGGCGCTGGCTTTTACCAAACCCAGATCGTGAGTCGCGAAGAGGACGGTTTTCCCCAAATTTCCCTGCGTGTAGATGAATTCTTCCAGCCAAAACCGGCTTTGAGGATCCAACCCGGCGGTGGGCTCATCCAGCAGCCACACATCCGGGTCAAGGCTCAGCACTGAAGCGAGCGCCACACGTTTTTTCTCTCCCCCGGATAGGTGGTGGGGGGCGCGATCGCTGAGCTCTTCGATCCGCAGGGCCGCCAGAGCGTTTTGCACCCGGCTGGATATCTCATCCTGGCTGAGCCCCATCTGTAGCGGCGCAAAAGCAACCTCCTCCCAGACAGATGGGCAGAATAGCTGGACGTCGCTATCTTGAAATACGAAGCCAACCTGACGGCGGAATGCAAACTGGAAGTCGTCATTCCGCAAGGCAGTCTCGGTCAAGGGGATTCCATTAAAACAAATCTGCCCTGATGACGGGAAGTACAGCCCATCCAGCAGCTTGAGCAAGGTGCTTTTTCCCGAGCCGTTGGCGCCCAGGATGGCCACCCGTTCTCCTTTCCGCACGGATAAGCTGATGCGATCCAGCGCTACGAATGCCCGGTCATAGGCATACGAAATGTCGCGCACATCGAATGTAATCTCATGCTTTAACGCCATCATCGATCCTTCCAAACTCCGCAAGAATTACCCTCCCAACCAAATCACGGCCCCGGCAAGCAAGATGAGAATGCCGCAGACAGCCCAATCGTACGACTGCATCCGAAAATTTGCCGCCCCCCGGGAATGGCCGCGAAACCCGCGCGATTGCATGGCCAGGTAGACCTCACTGCTCATATGCATGCTCTTCGAAAGCAGCACCCCCGTGCTGGCGGCCAACATCTGGCGTTCCTGCTGACCCGTCAGCCGGCCTACCAATCGACTTTTCCGAGATAGGAATACGTCGTTGGTTAGATGTAAAAGCATATATACATACCGGTAGGTCATTCCGAGAACCATTAGGACCACATCCGGGACTCCCAGGGCGCCCGCTGCTCGCAACACGCTGTTCCAGCGGGTCGTCAATACCAGAAGGCCTGCCAGCGATACGGATGTGCCCACACGCAGCAAGAGGAACAGGGCGGTCAGAACACCGGGCTGAGTGATCACAATCCCCAGCGGTAAGGTGACCAGCGCCGGACCGGGTGTGAGAAAGATGGCCGGGAGAGCGATCACCCCTGTGAAAAAGGGCATGAACAACCAGACGCGTTTGATAAACAATCCCAAAGGGATCGCCGAAATCCGCGCCAGGAATAAAACGATACAGGCGAACGACAGGATGACCAGCAAGTTTTTCGATAGACTGGTCGCCAGGATGGCGGTCAGTGTAAAGAGTATCTTCACCCGGGGATCCAATGCCTGGAATACCCCGGCTTTGTTCGCAATTTGCTCGGCGTAAATCGACTGTTCCAGTGCGTTGCTGATGCCGATCAGCGTCCGTTCGATCGCCCCGGCGTGTCCGGGCGAGTGCGGAGACGATGCCCCCCTGCCGGAGTACCGGGCGAACAGCCAGGCGAGCAAGGAAATCAGCCCGATGCCCAGCACCGCAGATAGCGCATAGCCCAAGGCAGCATTCCCAAGCAGGGGCAGGTCGTACCCGGCCAACGGGGCCCGCCACAGAGCACTGAGTTGGGACAGCCCTTGTGGAACAAACCCCAAACCCTGGCGGATTAATTCCTCGGAGCTCCATTCTCCCCAGGCGGCGCCTGGTGCCAGCAGCCCGATGGGCGTGATGATCGCCAGGATAACCAGGGCTACCCATAAGGCTCGCCAGCGCCTGTGATCTCCGAAGCTGGCCGGCTCCATCTGGCTGACCGGCCGGCCGAACTCCAGGGCGGATGGGTTCGTCTTTTGCAGGTAGGCGACCACCAGGGCTGTCACGGCGCCCTCGACAACCGAGGCGACCAGCGCATGGGGGAGGAGCATGGCCGGGATGGCGACTTTCAGGGGATAGGGCGCATAGAGGGGGACTCCACTGGCGCTATGGAACAGCATGGGCTGGATGCCAAATTCAAACCCGGCGAGAGCGGCTGCCGCCGTCAGGCCTGCCCAGCCCCCCAATGCTGCCCCAACCACGCGCTTTCGCGAGCGGATCTCCTGATTCTTGGCCAGAGCCTGGTAGATGGCGTAGCTGACAAACGGAAGCACGACGGCCATGTTGATGCTATTGGCGCCCAACGCCAGGATTCCGCCATCGCCGAAAAATAGCGCCTGGATGAACAGCGCCGTCGAGATCACCATCACGGCTAACTCCGGTCCCAGGAGGATCGCGACCAGCGCTCCCCCGACGGCATGTCCGCTGGTTCCTCCTGGCAGGGGGAAGTTGAACATCATCAAGATGAATGAAAAGGACGCCAGAAGCGCGATCACCGGGATATTTTGGGCGCTGGCGGTTTTTTTCAGCCTTTGGGTCCCGCGGATCCAGAAAGGGAGCACCAATAAAAACATCACAACAGCCGTGAGCGGGCTTAAGTAACCGTCTGGGATGTGCATGGCCGTGGTGCTGAGCCATACGAACAGAGCGACGTAGTACAACCGGTAAAATCCTTGGTTTCGCCTGACCTGTTTAGGCTTCTGCATAAGGTTATCCTTCTGCCCGATCATAAGTCAACCGGTACGGCTACTTTCCTGGCATCGTCCGGGGGCATCCCCATAACGACCCTCATTATATCAAAACCAGGTGGTCGACCTAAAAATGCGCTCTCCCCTATCTTTTTCGGTTGAGAAACCTTGTTGCACCCCTACGATCGAGCTTAGCCTGGTCAACGATGGTTGGTGACCAGTTCGATCAGCTCCGGCGTGACTTCAATCACTCCGGCAACGCCTTTCTGCGCGCTTTGGGCGGTATAGTAGCGGCGCATCCAGAGCTGGCGAGGGTGAGTCAGCCAGTTAATAATCCCGCTGGGCGTCAGAACATATTTGCGCGCGACGCGCGGATTATAGGAACGTTGCGCCTCGATATCCGTCCGGACCCTGGCCTGACCGCTGATGCGCAGGACGCGACGGTCTCCTGGATCTTGCTCCACGTTGAATAGCACGCTCACCCGAGGATTCGCTTTAACGTTGCGCGCCGCCAGAGTCCATTCCGGCGTACCAAGCCAGATCTTCCCGTGCAAGTAGATAAAGTAGAGAGGATTGACGCTCGGTCGCCCACTGCGGGAAAGGGTGGCGATGCGAGCAACCATACAGCGGCGCAGGATGTCGAGTACAACCGCATCGTCAGCGGTCATCCTTCACCTCTCGAAGAGTTCCGTAATCCCAGGCAACCGTCTTGATCGGAATCACCTCGAACCACTTGCGGTCAGTCGGAGCGTGCGGGGGCGCCTCGCTGTTTTTCACCTGCCCTCGAATGTAGATGGCCCGCAGGTCGAAATAGTAAATACCCTCGTCTATCAGCAGGACGACCTCCTGACCGGGGAAAAGCTGGTGTTCGGTTTCCTCTGAGATATTGACCAGGTAGCGGTTTTCATACCATAGCAACCCAACCGGCAGGACCTGGGGCCCATGATCGCTTGCATACGAAAGGCATGCACGAGAAACTTGCTCTAGCAGATCCAGCAGGCTATCAGGATCGACGTCCCGGGTAACAAGCTTCATCCGTTGTCTCCTTTCTCATTCCAATGCACCTTTACCATCGAACCACACCCCTCTGACCGCAATTCGGGTGTGACCTCAAAATCCTTGACTTTGTGGCTTTCTTCTCTATACTTTAAGCATCATCTTGGATAACCCAAGGATGCACAATCGGATGGCCCAAGATACAGCCCAACCGAATTCCATAGACCGCCGACAGCCCACTTCAACCCGAGGTCGTGGTTTCAGTGGCATGCAAATCAGGCAAGCGAAATCATTTTCTCGGGCGATGATCTTTCTTGCGCCGTCCCTGGCGATCTTCATTACCTTCATCTTTATCCCTCTCATTCGTACAATCTGGCTAAGCTCGTACCTGACCAATCCACTGGGCAAACCGATGAAGTATATCGGTCTGGAACAGTACCAGCGCTTATTTTCTACCCCGGAGTTTGGGAACAGCCTGGTCCGCTCAATTTTGTTTGTGTTGGAAACTGTCCCGACCACGATCCTGGTCGCTTTGATCCTGGCAGTCCTCGCAAACCAGCGATTAAAGGGCATCTCAATTTTCCGGGTGATCTTTTCGATCACCATCGCAGTCTCCTCTGCGACCGCCTCGCTGATGTTCCTTTACCTGTACCACCCATCGATTGGTAGTTTGAATTATTTCATCGAGCTGCTGGGTGGGAACGCTATCCCTTGGTTGACCAGTGATAAGACAGCCCTGACCGCCATCTCGTTGACCACTGTCTGGTTGCAGTTGGGGCTGAACACAGTTATCCTGTTGGCCGCTATGCAGGGCATCCCCGAAGAGTTGTATGAGAGCGCAATGATTGACGGAGCGAATGGATGGGACCGTTTCTGGGGTATCACCCTGCCTTTTCTGTCGTCTAGCTTCTTCTTCCTGCTGGTTGTCGACATGTTGGCTGCCTTTCAGACCTTCACCCCAGTACAGATCATGACCTCCGGGGGGCCGGTTAATTCGACGAACCTGTTGGTTTACTCGATTTATCGGCAGTTCTACTTCAACGGCCAATACGGTTTGGCCGCTGCCCAATCGATCATGCTGTTTATCATTATGCTGTTGTTGACCGTCTTTCAATTCATTTTCGTAGAGAAAAAAGTCTTTTACGAATGAACCATACCATCACTCCCTACCGAACGTTAGTCAACATCCTGATGTATGGGTTATTGGTTCTGGCTGCCGTGGTGATTCTATACCCGATCTGGACGGCAATCAACATTAGCATGTTAACCGACCAGCAGTTGTCCACCTACCCTCCCCACCTGGCTCCTACCAGCCTGTACCTGCAAAATTTTGTCCATGCCTTGCAGCAAGCACCGTTAGGTCGCTTCCTGCTCAACAGTGTTATTCAGTCGACCCTGGTGATGGTAGGCCAGCTTATTACTGCCAGTCTCGCGGCTTACGCTTTCACGTTTATCGATTTCAAGGGGAAAAACTTTTTCTTCCTGGTCTTTCTGGCTACCATGATGATCCCCTGGGAAGCGACCATCATTCCCAACTACTTGCTGATCAAGCAATTGAACTGGACGGACACCTTCCAAGGGTTGGCTGTGCCATTTATGGCGACCGGCTTTGGGACCTTCTTGCTGCGCCAGTTCTTCCGCACCATCCCCAGAGAGCTGCATGATGCTGCGGTGATCGATGGCGCCGGTGATTTTTATTTCTTAACATCGGTCGTCCTACCCCTGGCGCGGTCTGCCTTGGGCACGTTGGCCGTTTACAGTTTTCTGCAAACTTATAATCAGTACCTTTGGCCGTTACTCATAACCAATTCTCCTCAAATGCGCACAGTACAAATTGGCATCGCTTTGCTACAAGACGAAGAACGCTTTATCTTCAATAGTGTGATGGCGGGTGTGGTGATCATCCTAATCCCAACCTTTGTCTTGTTTATCTTCAGTAACCGTCAATTGATCCGTGGTTTGACCGCCGGTGCAATAAAAGGGTGACCCCCTGCCGACGTTTGAATATTTGTTGCCTAACTTTCGAAGGAGGAAAAATGAGAAAGCCACTATTTGTTGTACTGAATTTGATTGTGATCATTAGCATGATGCTGGCGGGATGCACAGGCGCCGCGACAACCGCCCCTACTACAGCATCCGGGCCTGCAACGACTGCAGCAACGGCGCCGGCTCAACCAGCTCCGACCAAGTCGGGTCCCACCGCGGTACCGACCGCAACCATCGCCCCGCCGAAGAGCGCAAATGCGACGAAGATCGATTTCTGGCACTCGATGGCTGGCGATATCGGTGGGAAAGCCATTCCTAAGATGGCCAACGATTTCAATGCTTCTCAGGAACGGTGCTATGTCACCCCAATCTACCAGGGGTCTTACGACGACTCGCTCAACAAGCTAAAGGCTGGCCTTCAGTCCAATGCGACTCCCGCGGTCGTCCAGCTCTATGATATCGGCACCCGCTTGATGGTCGACTTGAAAGTAGCCACCCCGGTGCAGAATTACATCGACAAAGAGAAGTACGATGTGTCTGACCTTGAGCCCAACGTTCTGGCCTACTACACGGTGGATGGTAAACAGTTTTCCATGCCATTCAACACCTCTACCCCGCTTTTGTACTACAACAAGGACCTGTTCAAAAGCGCTGGTCTGGATCCCGCCAAACCACCGCGTACTTTCGATGAGTTCGCTGCTGACGCTGCCAAGCTAACCAAGAAAGAATCGAGCGGAAAAACCACGGTTTATGGCGGTGCATTTGCTATTTACGGTTGGTTTTTCGAGCAATACCTGGCAGTCTCCGGTGGACAGTATGTAGATAACAACAATGGCCGGGATGGGTATGCCACCAAGGCAACGTTCACCAGCCCCGAAGGAGCTAATATCTTCCAGTGGTGGCAAAAGATGGTTAACGACGGTGTTCTGGCTAACTACGGCCGTACGACGGTCGACACTCGAAACGCCTTCCTGGCTGGACAGACTGCTATGTTCATCGATTCCACGGCCGTGCTGCGTGGAATCATCGACGGCACCCAGGGCAAGTTTGAAGTAGGCACAGCTTTCCTGCCACGACCGAGTGAAGATGCCTTTAGCAAGTGGGGCACGATCATTGGCGGCGGCTCTTTGTGGATTATTAACAACCGCCCACAACCTGAACAGGACTGCGCCTGGGAGTTCATCAAGTTCCAGAGTTCGCCAGCAGAACAAGCTTACTGGTGGACGATGTCGGGCTACTTCCCCATCCGCAAGGCAGCTTATAATGAGCAACTGGCGAAAGATTGGGCCGCCAAGTACCCGCAATTTACTACCGCTATCGACCAACTGCACCAAACCCCGATCAATACGGTGACTCGCGGCGCATTGATCGGCGTCTTCCCGTCAGCCCGCGCTACCATCGAGACTGCGATCGAAGAGATACTCGC
>JAQTMA010000133.1:0-2692 GCA_028714615.1 Anaerolineaceae bacterium
CCACTTACTCCAAAACTCCTACCTGTCCGGATACCTTCACCTGGCGAGGGGAAGACTACCGGGTTGCAGAGATGCTGGTCAGTTGGGTGGATTACGAGCGCCGTGGGAAGATGGCGCGCAATATGCAGCCCCAACATGCCCGAGTTGCCGAAAAGCGTGGGTCCTGGGGCGTTGGCCGTTTCTTCTTCCAGGTGAAAGTCGATGACGGGCGCATCTTCGAGTTCTATTACGATCGGGCGCCCAAGGACGCCGACCAGCGCCTCGGATCCTGGATGTTGACTGCAGAATTATGCGAAAACGGCGATGTTTGAAAATCGGACTACCACACTGATCACGCGAAATACTTGATAATCCGTAACCCCTATTTCGAATTATCAATATCCCATTGACAAAAATCAATAATGTGCTAAACTATCTCTATAAATATGAAACTTTCACAAAGAATTCTAAAGGAGAAGTTTACGGAGGTAGTTATGGATCCCTGGAGCTACGAATACATCCGCCGTCACCAAATCGAAGTTCTGGAATGGGTGCGACGAGAGCAATTTAGCAAGCGGGTCATGCTGCTCTGCCCTACTTGGAAGCCTTCCTTCCGTTTACAACTGGCGAATGCCCTGATTCGGCTTGGGCTATGGATAAAAACTTCTACCCCTGGTACGCCTGCCTATCCCGGAGGTTGCGCCGAAATCGCTCCTCTCAGCCTGCGGAACCCTTAGGAGACCACCCATGAATCCACTATTGAGCAAGTGCCCGGTCTGTGGGTTGGAACTCAGTGTAACCCGTCTCCATTGCGACACCTGTGATACTACCATCGAGGGCATTTTCTCCTCACCGAGCGTCCCTTTCGCCCAGCTTACCCCCGAGCAGGTTCAATTTGTACTGACATTTGTCCGCTGCGAAGGCCGTTTCAACCGCATGGAGGATGAGCTGAATCTATCCTATCCCACCATCCGTAACCGCCTGTATGAAATCATCCGCGCCCTCGGCTATGAGCCCGGGAAAGAGGAAATCCCGGTGCGATTGTCGGCTGAGGAGCGCAAACGGATCCTGGATGATGTGGACAATGGTAAGATTACCCCGGAACAAGCCCAGCGCTTGTTACAAGGTCTCCAAGCCTGAAGGATCCAATTTCGGAGAGTTGACAATGGCAACAACAGAAGAACGGCTCAAGATATTAACGATGATCCAGGATGGTAAAATCACAGCCGAAGATGGAGCGAGGCTGTTAGAAGTATTGGAATCGCGTCGCACCGGTCCAACGATGGGCGCTCGACCGGAAGGGACTCCACCCTCGTCGGTAAAAGGGCCGCGTTACATGCGCGTGCGGGTGACAGACACCGCCACTGGAAAACCTCGAGTGAACGTGCGTCTGCCGGTTAGCCTGGTGAATGCCGGATTGAAGATGGGCGCTCGTTTTAGTCCTGAGGTGCAGGGATTAAACATGGATGAGCTTAACCGCTTCATCAATTCAGGTGAAATCGGGCAGATCGTCGATGTGTACGACGACGAGGATGGCGAGCACGTAGAGGTATTCCTGGAATAACAAACGGTTTCAAATCATAGGATAATGGGTATAGCCATACTCGCCAACTATCAATGGATATATTCGTGACCGATGATGTAATTTTCGAGCCCGTGGATAGTAGCCTCTCGGTCTGAGATAACTTCCTTGACCACATCTCCAATGGAAATTACCCCCACCAACTGATCACCATCCAAAACAGGCAAATGGCGGATATGCCGTTGCGTCATGAGTCCCATGCATTCGTCGAGGGTCTGGTCCAGCTTGACCCCGTACACGACCTGCGTCATGAAGACCTCGACTGCTGTATCCAGGTTGGCTCGTTCGGTTTGAGCTACCTGGCGCGCATAGTCACGTTCTGAGAATATCCCCACGACCCGTCCCTCTTCCGTGACCAATACTGCACCGATTTCTTTCTCGTGCATCAGCCGGAGTGCATCCAGCACACTGGCTTTTGGGCTGACTGAGTAGGTTTGCTGGCCTTTATCTTTTAATAGATGCCGGACGGTAACCATGTTCCTGTTCCTCCCAATTCAGTTTGTAGGTTGCGCGAACGTGATTTATTTCACAAATAACACATATTAGAGAATAATCATCAGGTATGCACCCATCATAGCATATATAGAGCAGGATGCAAGAGGGATTGAAGTATAATATTTTTATGAGCATGCGACCCAACCCAGTCTTACACCAACTCGGCCTTGCAAATACGGATCGGGTGGTTATTATCCACACCGACGATATCGGTATGTGCCAGGCGAGCGTTAGTGCTTTTGCTAAACTCTATGATTTCGGGTTGATTTCTTCAGGGGCTACCATGGTCCCATGTCCCTGGTTTTTGGAAGCCGCCCGTTTTTGCCGCGAACACCAAGGGGTCGATATGGGAGTGCATTTGACCCTGACCAGCGAATGGGAGACCTACCGCTGGGGGCCGGTGTCGACTCGTGACATAGCCAGTGGTTTGATGGATGAGCAGGGATACTTCCCCCGGTGTGTTGGTCCGGTTCAGGAGAATGCTGACCCGGCTGCGGCGAATTGGGAGATGGAGGGCCAGGTGAAGCGAGCAATCGCAGCCGGCATCCAACCCACCCACATCGACACGCATATGGGTACGGTTGCCCATGCTAAATTCATTCCAGGATATTTAGGGATTTCTGCCCAATACGGGTT
>JAQTMA010000133.1:2792-8151 GCA_028714615.1 Anaerolineaceae bacterium
TGGATGAGCATCTCTCTTGACCGTGCGTTACCACACGGCTCTAGCAGTCTACCCGGGGCTACAAGGAAGCGAGCAGCTTCCTACCTGCACCTAGGCAGATTCGCCCCTGTTTGACCTTGCTCCGAATGGGGGTTACCTGGCCGCACCCATTACTGGGTACGCCGGTGGTCTCTTACACCACCTTTTCACCCTTACCCTCTTGCGAAGGCGGTATCTCTCTGTGGCCCGATCCAGCAGGTTTCCCCGCTCCGGGAGTTACCCGGCATTCTGCTCTATGGAGTGCGGACTTTCCTCGACCGGGAAACACCCGGCCGCGCTCATCCGACCAACCTGGAATTTAATCATACTTGCCTACTCCTTGATTGTCAATCGGCATCCAGGATAGAGTTCGTCTCATGGGTAGTGGCGAGTCTGAAAATTAATTGAGGGAACATATTAATACTTCAGACCCGCTCTTACCAGTGAAACCCACCCTGACATGGTGAAAATATCAATGATTTCGTGATATAATTAGTTATACGAACTATTAGGAAGGCGAAGTATGACAACCGTTGACGTTAATTGTGCACAAGAAATCCTTGAAGTTGTTCCGATTGTGATGCGAGCGATCCGGAATGGCATGCGCCAGGGCCGTAGCGCCGACCTTAGCGTACCGCAATTTCGCGCTTTGCTATTTATCCAACGAAACAGCGGCGCATCACTCTCTGAAGTTGCCGATCACCTGGGGCTAACCCTGCCGTCTACTTCGACCTTGGTCGATGGCCTCGTTCAGCGCAGCCTGGTCACTCGCGTCCCTGTCGAAGGGAACCGCAGGCGCATCCGGTTGGCGTTGACCGACACCGGTCGTCCACTTTTGGAACAGGCTCGCCAGTATGCTCAGGAGGTTTTGGCGCAGCGCTTGTGCAACCTCACTGAAGACGAACAGCAAACGATCGCCCTCTCTATGGAGCTGCTCCATAAGCTTTTCCAACCTGCCAATGGTACGAATGGGGGATGAATCAATCGATGCCTATTCTTCGGACAGAGGCGTTAACCCGGGCGTACGCATCATTGAAAGCCGTCGACCAGCTTTCGATCTCCATCGAAGCGGGGGAGGTTTTCGGACTGCTCGGACCCAATGGCGCCGGGAAAACGACGACGATCAAGATGCTGACTACCCTGCTGCCTCCAACCTCCGGGAGAGCGCTGGTTGCCGGTTACGACATTCAGCATCAACCTGCACAGGTGCGCCGGAAAATTGGTTACGTGCCCCAATTGATTTCAGCCGATGGGACTCTGACCGGTTACGAAAACCTGCTCATATTCTCCAAACTCTATGATCTCCCCCGCGCCGACCGGGAAACCCGTATCCATGCAGCACTGAATTTCATGGAGCTGGAGGAATCTGCGAACAAGTTGGTGCGGCAGTATTCGGGGGGGATGATCCGCCGGTTGGAGATCGCCCAATCGATCTTGCACCGCCCGCAGATTTTATTCATGGATGAGCCAACCGTGGGGCTCGATCCCGGTGCTCGCCACATCGTTTGGGAGCACATCCGCCAGCTACGGGATGAGTTTGGGACCACCATTTTCCTGACGACTCACCTGATGGAAGAGGCGGATGATTTATGCGATCGCATCGCAATTATGAACCTGGGTAGAATCGCAGCGATTGGATCCCCGGATGAACTTAAGCAAGCTGTTGGAAACGGGGATACCAGTTTGGATGATGTTTTTATCCACTATACCGGGGACTTGTTTGAGAACGGAGGTAGTTTCCGTGAAACTTCAAGAACACGACGCACCGCTAGCCGTTTGGGCTGAGGAGAAAAAAGAGCAGCGTTCGTTTGGCGATGTGTATCTTTCACCCATCACCGGGTTCATTGACAAGACATTGGTGATCACAGAGTTAGAGATTCGGAAACTGCGTCATGACCCGACCGAATTACTCACCCGAGCGATCCAACCTGCTCTCTGGTTATTGGTTTTTGGGCAGGTGTTTACCCGCATGCGCGCCATCCCGACCGGTGATTTGCCGTATATAGATTTCATGGCGCCCGGTATTCTGGCTCAAAGCGTATTGTTCATCGCCATTTTTTATGGGATCGCGATTATCTGGGAGCGGGATCTGGGCATCGTCCACAAATTCCTGGTGAGTCCAACTCCCCGGGCAGCTGTGGTATTTGGGAAAGCACTATCTGCCGGATTGCGGGGATTGACCCAGGCGGTCATCATCTACCTCCTGGCATTGTTGTTAGGCGTCCACATCAATTGGCACCCACTGGCATTGCTTGGGGTTTTCCTGGCTGTGCTCCTCGGAGCGGCTTGCTTCTCCACCTTCTCTTTGATTATTGCTTGCTGGGTGAAAACTCGCGAACGTTTCATGGGTATCGGCCAGATTTTAACCATGCCGTTGTTTTTCGCAAGTAACGCTATTTACCCGATCGCCATGATGCCAGACTGGTTACAGGTCGTCGCTCGGGTCAATCCACTATCCTACGAGGTGGATGCGCTGCGCAGCCTGATGGTCATTGGAGGGACGAGTGCATTTGGGCTCGGCCTGGATTTTGCCGTTTTGTTGCTGGTATCTGCCATGTTGGTGGCAATTGGCGCAATCCTCTACCCGAAAGTAGCGATTTGAGGAGTGTGGGGAGGAACCTGGTGGAGTAACTTACAAGACGCGAATGCTGGACAAATCAGCGCGTGTCTGTTAAAATTCATCCCCGTTACTAGGATTAGTTTTTGGAGGATACCATTGGCGAATATCAAGTCACAAATCAAGCGTAACCGGCAGAATCAAAAGCTCCGCATTCACAACCGTGTATTCCGGGGAAAAGCTCGTACCTTCGTAGCCGGTGCGCGTGCTGCCCTCGATACTGGCAATGTCGACGAAGCCCGTAAGGCCACTATCCAGGCTATAAGCGCTCTGGATAAAGCTGCAGAAAAGGGTGTCATTCACAAGAACAATGCTGCCCGGCGCAAAAGCCGCCTGATGAAGCGACTGGCGACCCTGGCCAAGTAAGACTGGCCGGGTATGGCAGGCATATCTCCTGCCGTTTTGCACTCATCCATTTGGAGCGGGAGTCTGGTACTCCCGCTTTTTGCGTAAAGCATTTTTCGTGATGTCCAATAACATTTGGCATTCAGGATGGGAGGTGATATGAAGAATTCGGGATGGATTGCACTGATCCTGTTGATATTTGCGTCTATAGCTTGCAGCCTTTTCGGAGGTGCACCGAAATCTCCAACCGTCATCCCCACCCCCGAGATCCCAGCAGCGACCCCGCCGGCAGTCGTTGAAAGCCCAACAATAGCTTCTGTTATGCAAACACCAACGGGGATGCCCACACCGAGCTCCACACCAGGCATAACACCCACAGTTACGACGGCTCCGATTGTCGCGGCGGCCCCACTGATGCTTATGAACCAATCCACCATTGATTCGGGCGCTGGTTCATTTACGGTTGTCGATCCGTCCAGTGGAGCTGAACTGAAGACCTTTTCGGTGAACGGAATATCTCTGCATCAGCAAATCATGGCCGCCAGCGGGTATGTTTTTTACGTCGATACAACCACAAATATGGTCCGGCGAGCTGGCGCAGACGGCAGCAACGTAGAAATGCCCTTCACCAATACCACCGAAAAGCCTTTTATGGGGATCTTTCTGCCTTCACCGGATGGCCAGCGCATTGCCTGGGGGAATGCGGATAACACGGCTACGGGTGGGCTTCAAGTGGTATTAAAAGTAGCCAACGTGGATGGCACCCATCAGAAAACCTTACTAGAGGAATCCCGAGCACTACCTTCGCGCACCGAGCCGGTACATTGGTCGGCTGATAGCAGGTCTCTATATTTCACGAATGCACCATATGGCATTGGGGGATATATCCTCTTCTATGGGTGGTCGGACCTGCAGAAGGTCGACCTGGAAACCGGAAATATCACAGAAATTCTCCCTAGCCTTCACTGCTTATGCGCTGGGGCGCTCTCGCCGGACGAAACCCGGGTTGCTTATCTCAATCGACCGGAAGCCGACTTCCTCGAGTTGATGGTGATGGATATTGCCAGTGGGGACAAGACCAAGGTGAAATTACCGGCCAACCATCTGCAAGCCGGGAGCCTGGTATGGTCTCCAGATGGCCTCTCCCTGCTGGTAACGGCTGCCCTGGGAAGTCCCTCAGATGAAGCCAGTACGGTTTTGAAGGTAGAGACGGCTACAGGCGCCATCACAGTATTGGTCCCCGATGATAAACGAGTGCTGCAATCACTTGCCTGGCCGGTCGCAAATGTTATTTGGTTGAAGGATGTGAATGGTCAGGCGTGGCGGCTGGATTTAGAGGGAACGCAACTCGTTCAAGTAGGGCAAGGACAACGCCTACTGGCCAGCGAGCCGCGTTAAATCAGTCCACATGTTATAATCCTGGTTCGTCGCCTTGATGAGTGAGGCGGTCCCATGGGGAAATTAACCTATTCAGGAAACGTGCATGTTCGAATCCGAACAACAGGCAGTAGAAACTAAGATCCGTGAGTTCTGTGCGAATCACGACTTACCTGACCCATCCTTGCAATGGAGTTCGATCCCGTTTAGCGGCCAGTGGGGTATATGCACGTCATTTTTCCAATTGGCAGCCCAAGAGGCGCGCCAGGGCAAGAAAATCAACGTTCCTCAGCGAGCAGCAGAACTGGCCGAGCTGGTTCAAGGCTACATCGGCCTACCTGCCGGGTTCGAGCGGACCGAGGCGATCAAAGGCTACTTGAACTTATTCTTCTCCAGCGCCGAATACGCGCGCCGGGTGATCGATAGCGCCATCGCACAGGAAGCATGTTTTGGCAGCGGCGAGTCCAAGGGACAGCGTGTGATGGTAGAGTTTTCTCAGCCGAATACCCATAAATCCATCCACGTCGGTCACTTGCGCAACATGATCCTGGGCGCTGCAGTCGCAAACATCCTGGAATTCGCGGGGTACGAGGTCATTCGTACCACGTATCCGGGTGACATTGGATTGCACGTGATCAAGTGGATGTGGAATTATCAAAAACGGCACATGGGAGAACAACCTGCGTCAGACAAACTTCGCTGGATGCAGGAATTGTATAGCGAAGCTGACCGGTATTACACCAGTGAACCAAACGCTGATCAAGAGGTAAGGGCTTTATTCGCTCGTTGGGACAAGCGCGACCCGGAAGTCGTCCAATTGTGGAATACCAGCCGTGAATGGTCGATGGAGGGTTTCTACCAGTTCTCAGACCTGATGGGAGTCCATTTCGACCGTGTTTACTATGAGAGTGAGGTAGAAGAACCCGGAAAACATCTTGTGCAGGAGCTGATCGAGCGGGGCATTGCGAATGATGAACGTCCCGATGGCGCCGTCGTCATTAA
>JAQTMA010000133.1:8251-9441 GCA_028714615.1 Anaerolineaceae bacterium
GCCGCGCGCCAGGCAATTGCCAATACCCTGGCTTTATTGGGCATCACAGCCCCAGAAGCGATGTGATGGGCATCGCAGCCCCATGGGGTGCGCTGCACTCCCGAAAGCGATGCGATGGGCATCACAGCCCCATAAGCGATGTGAGCGTACGAAATTTATATTCAAGGCTGGCTCAAGGGTTAGGCCAGTCGCAACGGTTCGAAAAGGAGACTCACTGATATGAAACCCATTCGTACAATCATCATGGGCGCTGCCGGGCGCGATTTCCACAATTTCAATGTTTTCTTTCGCGAAAACCCGGATTACGACGTAATAGCCTTTACCGCTACCCAGATCCCCAACATCGACGGACGCATGTACCCCCCTGAGCTGGCAGGTAAGCAGTATCCCATGGGAATCCCGATATGCCCCGAGGGTGATTTGGGTACACTGATTCAGGACAATGACATCGACCAGGTCATCTTTGCGTACAGCGATGTCCCTCACGAGGTCGTGATGCACAAAGCTTCGATGGTTATGGCTGCCGGAGCAGACTTCCGCTTGATGGGCTACAAGTCCACACAACTGAAATCGATCAAGCCGGTCGTTTCTGTATGTGCCGTACGTACGGGTTCTGGCAAGAGCCAGACCACTCGCCGGGTCTCTCTGATCCTAAGGGAGATGGGATACCGGGTGGCTGCTATCCGTCACCCGATGCCTTACGGCGACCTGGTGAAGCAAAAGGTGCAGCGTTATGCCGCTTATTCCGATCTGGATAAGCATGAATGCACTATTGAAGAACGCGAGGAGTACGAGCCTCATCTCGATAACGGCGTGATCGTTTACGCGGGTGTCGACTACGAAGCGATCCTTCGCCAAGCCGAGCAAGAAGTGGATATCGTTCTGTGGGATGGCGGTAATAATGACTTCCCGTTCTACGTCTCAGACTTACAGATTGTGGTCGCAGATCCACACCGCCCCGGTCACGAGGTGAGCTATCATCCCGGTGAGACCAATGTGCGCGCCGCCGACGTGTTCGTGATCAACAAGGTGGATACCGCTTTGCCTGAAAACGTCATCTCGGTGCGAAGTAACCTGAATGCCCTCAATCCCGATGCGGTTATCATAGAAGCGGCTTCCCCCCTGTTCGTCGACCACCCGGAAGAAATCCGTGGGAAACGCGTTCTGGTCGTGGAGGACGGACCGACCCT
>JAQTMA010000133.1:9541-11128 GCA_028714615.1 Anaerolineaceae bacterium
GATCTGGTCATCGGGGTGCCACCGGGTACGATTGTCTACGATGATGATAATGGTGCGTTGCTGGGTGATCTGATACAACCGGGCCAACGGCTGGTTGTCGCGAAGGGTGGTCGTGGGGGGCGGGGAAGCCAGCACTACGCTACCGCATCCAACCAGGCGCCCCGCATGGCGGAAAAAGGGGTCCCAGCGGAAGAACACAATCTGCGTCTGGAGCTAAAGTTGATCGCCGACGTTGGGATTGTGGGGGTACCCAATGCGGGTAAATCCAGCTTGCTAGCGGCTGTCACTAACGCGAAACCGAAAATCGCGGATTATCCATTCACTACCATCGATCCCAATCTCGGCGTAGCTGAGCTTGATGAGAACACGACTTTGGTTCTGGCAGATATACCCGGATTGGTAGAAGGAGCACACACAGGGACGGGTTTGGGCTATGCATTTTTGCGACATATTCAACGCACCAGGATCTTGATCCACCTTTTGGACGGGCTTTCTCCCGATCCGATGGCAGATTTCACCCAAATCAATTCGGAGCTGGCCCTGTTTGATCCTCGCCTCGGGCGAAAACCTCAGGTCGTGGCGGTCAATAAAATCGATCTCCCGGATGTACAAATGCGCTGGCCTGAGATCAAAGCTCAATTGGAAGGGCACGGGTACCAACCCATGGCTATCTCGGCAGTGACCGGTGAAAATGTGCAGGCCCTCCTCTGGCGAGTAAACGAGCTACTCAGAAAAACACCCGAACCCGAGCCGGTCACCGAGCTGCCCGTATACCGGGCAGAAGAGGATCCCAATGCATTCACCGTGGCCAAAGAGCAAGATGGCTGGCGTATCAGCGGTCCGGCCATCGAGCGCTCTGCTGCTATGACCTACTGGGAACACGAAGGCTCTGTGAGGCGCTTCCAAAAGTTAATGGAACGCCTGGGTGTAGATAAGGCATTGAGGGAAGCCGGCATTGAACAGGGTGAAACCGTTTATGTCGGTGATTACGAGCTCGAGTGGCAGGACTGATCGGGGTTTTCGGCGGCACGTTCGATCCACCCCACCTCGGCCATTTGATCCTCGCGGCGGAGGCATACGACCAACTGGGTCTTGACCGCCTGCTGTGGGTATTGACCCCCGACCCACCCCATAAACTGGAGCAACACATCTCTCGAGCGGAGATGCGGCTTGCGTTAGTCCAGGCAGCTATTTGTGATAACCCGCACTTTGAGTTATCCCGGGTGGACCTCGATCGCATGGGTCCCCATTTTGCCGTCGACACAGTGCGTTTGCTGGCGCAAGATTTCCCCGCAGCGGAGATGATTTACCTGATGGGGGGCGATTCCCTTCACGATCTCCCCACCTGGCGCTTACCTCTGGAGCTTGTGCACGAAGTGGATGCTTTTGGAGTAATGCGCCGTCCAGGCGATGACATCGATCTGTCCCACCTGGAACAAGCGCTGCCGGGGTTGACAGAGAAAGTACGCTTTGTCGATGCACCCCTCCTTGAAATTTCCTCCAGTCAAATCCGCTATCGGATTCGAACCGGGAAGCCTTTTCGTTATTACCTACCGCCGCCGGTCTACGATTTAGTCATTGCCGGTG
>JAQTMA010000134.1 GCA_028714615.1 Anaerolineaceae bacterium
CCATTCAGCTTCAAGCGCTGGATGCCCTACAAAGCGTGCAAGATGAAGCCGCATTGAGCCAGTGGAAAGCGACCCATCTCGGCCGCAGCTCGCCGCTGATGCAGACCTTCAGCGTGCTGCCCCAGGTGGCCAAGGAACTGCGCCCAGCGGTAGGTCAACGGGCTAACCAGGTGAAGCTCGCCCTGGAAGCAGCGCTGGCCGAGCGCAGTGAAGCCCTGCGAAGGGAAGCCATTCGCCGTTCACTTTCGACTGACCAATTGGATGTAACGCTTCCCGGCCGCCCACTGGTGCAGGGTCGCCTGCACGTGGAAACACAGACCTTACGCGAGATCTACCGGGCTTTCGGCGACATGGGTTTTCAGGTATACACCACGCCTGAAGTGGAAACGGACGAGTATAACTTTGGTTTGTTGAACATCCCGGCCCACCATCCCGCCCGCGATATGTATGATACCTTCCACACCACGCGTCCCGGCGTCCTATTGCGCACGCATACCTCTCCCGGGCAGGTGCGCGTGATGCGCGAGCGCGCTCCGGAACCGATCCGAGTCATTCTGCCGGGGATGTGCTACCGCTACGAGCAAGTGGATGCCCGCCACGAGATCCAGTTCACTCAGGTGGAAGTGCTGGCGGTTGGCCGGAAGATCACCCTGGGCGATCTGAAAGGCACATTGCGGGGGTTTGCGCGCCGGCTGTTTGGGGAAAATGTGCGCACCCGCTTCCGCCCATCGTATTTTCCCTTCACCGAGCCGTCGGGTGATCTGGAAGTGGAATGCTTTGTCTGTAAAGGGCAGGGCTGCGCCATTTGCAAGCGCTCCGGGTGGTTGGAGATCCTCGGATGCGGCATGGTGCATCCCACCGTGTTGCAGAACGGGGGCTACGATCCGCGTGAGTGGAGCGGCTTTGCCGCCGGGATGGGGCCTGAACGGGTTTCCATCCTGCGCTACCGCATCGACGACATCCGTAATTTCTGGGCGAATGATATGCGTTTCCTCGAGCAGTTCTGATCTGGAGTGTTAAAAAAATGAAAGTCCCTATTTCCTGGCTTAAAGATTTCGTGAATGTCGATATGCCCTTACTTGACCTGGCTAACCTGCTGACCAATTGCGGGCTGGAGGTGGAGCGGATCACCCTGGTGGGGCTACCCGCCACGGGGGAAAACACCAACAGCGGGGAGCGGCAGGAGTTTCAGCCCGAGGGTTTGGCGTGGGACCCAGAGAAGATCGTGGTTGCCCAGATCGACGAGGTCATGCCGCATCCCAATGCCGACCGCCTGGTGCTGTGCCGGTTGAACGACGGATTGAAAGAGCATACCGTCCTCACCGGGGCGCCCAACCTGTTTGAGTATAAAGGGAAAGGGCCGCTATCACAGCCGCTCAAGGTGGCTTATGCCAAAGAGGGAGCGCGCATCTACGACGGTCACCAACCTGGCCAGGTGCTCACCACCCTCAAACGGGCCAAGATCCGCGGGGTCGAATCGTACTCGATGGTCTGCTCCGAAAAAGAGCTGGGCATCTCCGAAGAACATGAGGGCATCCTGGTGTTGGACGCGGATGCTCCGACCGGCGCGCCGTTGGTCGACTACATGGGCGACGCGGTCTTCGAGGTAGCAATTTTGCCCAATATGATCCGGGATGCGTGTATTCTGGGGGTGGCGCGCGAGATCTCTGCCCTGACCGGCCAGGCGTTACGCCAACCGCAGCGCATATTCCAGTTTCCTGGACCATCCGTTGAGGGAAAAGCTTCGATCGAGATTCGCGATCCCGAATTAAACCCCCGTTTCGTGGTCGGTCTCATCTGCGGCGTAGAGATCAGCCCCAGCCCTTCCTGGGTGCAGCGCCGCCTGCGCCTGGCTGGGATGCGCCCGATCAACAACATCGTGGATGCGACCAATTATGCTATGCTGGAAATCGGAGAGCCGCTGCATGCTTTCGACTATGACGTGCTGGTGCAACGCGCCGGCGGCATGCCTCCCACCATCATCACCCGCACGGCCGAGCCGGGTGAGCGCCTGACCACCCTGGATGGCGAGGAACATATCCTTGATCCATTTACTGTGTTGGTGTGCGATACCGCCGGGGCACTCTCCATTGCCGGGGTCATGGGCGGCCAGGAGAGCGAGGTGAGCGCCAAGACCCGCAACGTGCTGCTCGAAGGCGCTGCGTGGAATTACATCAATATCCGCCGCACGTTGGCTGCCCAACGCATGCTCTCCGAAGCCGCCTATCGCTTCAGCCGCGGCATCCATCCCGCAATGGCGCCGTGGGGCGTGCAGCTTTGCCTGGAGCACATGCGCCAGTGGTCGGGGGGGCAGGTCGCCTCCGGACTGATCGACGCGTATTCCCAGCCGTATAGCGATCCGGTGGTCACCCTGGATGAAGATGATGTCGCCCGCGTGCTGGGCGTACGCATTCCCGCGGCGGAGATCGCCGGCATGCTCGACCGCCTGGGCTTTACCTGCCGCGTGGAAGGAACTACGCTTTCTGCCCAGGCTCCGGATACCCGCATGGATATCGGAGAAGGCTTGACGGGTAAGGCGGATGTCATCGAAGAGATCGCCCGCATGGTTGGCTACCACACCATCCCCGAGACGAACCTGGCGGACGTGCTTCCAATGCAGCGTCGTAACCCTGCGCTCGAAAAAATCGAGCGAACGCGTGATATTCTGGCGGGTCTCGGGCTGCAGGAAGTAATCAATTATCGCCTGACCTCGCCCGAACGGGAGGCGCGCCTGCTGCCTTCCAATAACCCGGCTGAGATGGGCGAGTATCTGCGCTTGAAGAACCCGATTGCCCCGGACCGGGCGGTGATGCGCCGCAGCCTGCTGGCATCCGTCATGGAGGTGGTCGAGCGCAATGCCCGGTTCCGTGACCGACTGGCCTTGTTCGAGATCGGCCCGGTCTTTCTGCCTGAACTGGGTGAGATTCTTCCGGCTGAACCTCAGCGTCTCGCGATCGTCCTGTTCGGGAAGAGCCGCTTACCCGCCTGGGACCGCGATGCTGGCCTGGTGATCGACTTCTACGATCTGAAAGGCCTGGCTGAAGCGCTCCTGAACGAACTTCACATCCCCACGGTGAGCTTTATCCGGGGGAAACACCCTTCGATGCATCCAGGAAAGTGCGCTGAGGTCATCGTGGCAGGCAGGAGCCTGGGATCGATTGGAGAGTTGCACCCCCAGGTGAAAGACCATTACGACCTGGGAGAGGCGCCCGCGTTGGTCGCCGACCTGGATTTGGAAGTCATTGTGGCATTGTCGCCGGACGTGTTCGATGTTGGCAGCGTGTCGACTTTCCCGCCAGTGCTGGAGGATATTGCTGTGATCGTGGATGAGCAACTCCCCGCTGCCCAGGTGGATGCCGCCATCCGGGAAGCCGGCGGCAAGATGCTCGTTGGTGTGCGCCTATTCGACATCTTCCAGGGTGAGCAAATAGGGGCGGGCAAGAAAAGCCTGGCCTACAGCCTGATCTATCAGGCTCCCGACCGCACCCTCACCGACGGGGAGGCGGCGAAGATCCGCCAACGCATCATACAGAGATTGGAACAAGAACTGGGGGCGAAATTAAGGTCATAAAATACGTTCTAATCGCACTCGGCCGGGAAGATCTTGTCGATCTGCTCAAGCAGCGTATCATCCAGGCGATCGACAGCTTCAGCCGCCATCAAATTTTCATCCAACTGATCCACGCGAGTGGCGCCCGTGATCACACAACTGACCTCTTTGCGGCGTAAGATCCAGGCGATGGCAAGCTGCGCCGTTGTGAGCCCAATTTCACCTGCGATCTGGGTGAGTTGGCGCACCTGGGCCAGGCGCTGTGGGGTGAGCGTATCTCGCACCCAGCTCATATCCTGCATGGCTGCCCGGCTACCCTCTGGAATCCCATTGTTATACTTACCCGAGAGCAGGCCGTATGCCAATGGGCTCCAGGTCATCAATCCAAGGCCGAATTCTTTACAGAGCGGCGCCATGTCATTCTCGAGATGCTCGCGGTGCACCAGGTTGTATTGGGTCTGCTCCATGGATTGTGGCGTCAATCCGAACTGGCGGGAAATCCCCAGCGATTGGGCTACCTGTGATGCGGTCCATTCTGAAGTGCCCCAATACAGAACTTTCCCCTGGTGTACCAGGTCATCCATCGTGCGGGCAACCTCTTCGATGGGGGAATCCGGATCGTACCGTTGGCAGAAATAAAGGTCGAGGTAATCCGTCCCCAGGCGACGCAGGGAGGCGTGCACGGATTCCAGGATGTGCTTGCGCGACAGGCCGCGCCCGTTGGGACCGGACATGGTCGGCCAGAAGACCTTGCTGGATAGTACGACCGTTTCACGAGGCAGGTCCTGGAGGACTTTGCCCAAGGCGGCTTCTGCCTGACCGTTGGCATACACATCGGCATTGTCGAAAAAGTTAACGCCGGCATCGTATGCGCCGTGTACCAGCTCGGACACGCAGTCTTCGTCGATCTGGGCTCCGAAGGTAAGCCACGCTCCCAGGGAGATCTCACTGACTTTGAGGCCAGAGTGGCCGAGACGGCGGTAATGCATGGGGATTCTCCTTGATAGTTCTCCCTCTCCCTCACAAGCATAGGGAGAGGGAGCTCTCCTCATTATTGCCTTATTGCCTTCTCTTACACATTTTCGCCATCATTCCCGGAACCGATGCCAAGCGGCTGCCATTTGGCGGGGTCAGCGCGCAGGCGGTGCTGGCCCCCCCCGCGATTGTGAAGCTCATCGAAACCTTCCGGCTTGATGAACATTGCTTCGCCGTCCAGCAAACCGGCGACCCCGATCTGCCCCGGTTCGGAGCGTTTATTCTGGCAGTACACACAGGTTTTCGGATCGTGCGGGGTGTATTCAGTAGGCTCTTCGTAGCTGGTGATGTAACCCTCGTAGTTACGCAAGATGATCTTGTGGTCCGACATCGAGATCATATAGTTGGGCATCACCGGGATTTTGCCGCCGCCTCCGGGTGCGTCGATCACGTAGGTCGGCACGGCATAACCGGAGGTATGCCCGCGCAATGCTTCCATGATCTCGATCCCCTTAGCGACGGGTGTGCGGAAGTGTCCCGCGCCTTCCACCAGGTCACATTGGTAGATGTAATATGGACGGACGCGAATGCGTACCAGGTCTTGTACCAGTTGGCGCATGATGTGCGGGCAGTCGTTCACCCCCGCCAGCAGCACGGATTGGTTGCCCAACGGGATTCCGGCCCGGCTGAGCTTGTCGCAAGCCTGGGCCAGCTCGGAGCTGATTTCATTGGGATGGTTGACGTGGATGTTCATCCATAGCGGATGGTACTTTTCCAGCATGCTGCACAATTCGTCGGTAACGCGCATGGGCATGAACACAGGTACACGCGTGCCGATGCGGATGATCTCGATGTGGGGAATCTCGCGTAGGCGCGATAGCAGCTCTTCGAGCAACTTGGGCGCCAGGGTGAGCGGGTCGCCGCCAGAGAGCAGCACGTCTCGGACTTGCGGGGTGCGTTTCAAATAATCGATCTGGGCTTCGAAATCGGCGCGCGAAAAAGTTGCTCCCGGGTTACCGACGATGCGGGAGCGCGTGCAATAGCGGCAATATGAAGCGCACTGCGTGGTGACCAGCATCAACACCCGGTCGGGATAACGGTGTACCAGCCCGGGAACGGGCGAGTGGCGGTCTTCCGCCAGTGAATCTTCCATCATCCCCGTGAAGGGCGTGATTTCGGCGTCGGTGGGAATCACCTGCTTACGGATGGGGTCATCCGGGTCTTCCGGACGGATCAAGGAAATAAAATATGGTGTAATGTCCACTCGGAACAACCCAGAAGTACCCAGGGCTTTGCGCTCGCTGTCCGTCAGCGGTAAGACTTTATCGAAGTCCTCAACACTATTCAAGCGATGGCTGAGTTGCCAGCGCCAGTCATTCCATTTCTCATCAGGCACTTCCCCATAAAGCGGAGCGCGCCGGGATTCGAAAGCATGTGGACTCATCATCGCTCTCCAATGGATATTGCTTGGGCACGCCTCAATCTTTTTATCACGAATATCCCAATAGAAACAGTGTCACAGATATTGCTAAATTGATTTCGGGTAACAGGCTCATGCTCTTGCTTTTATTGTAAGAGAAACCGGGCTGCAGGTCAATAAGGAATTTAATATAATATTATGATGGAAATATAAAAATACCCGTGCAAATGTTAATAAAGCTATTACAGGCCTTTTCTTGACGCGAAAACGGAGACATGTTATCATAGATTCTTGATATTTAGCACTCTAAGGCTTTGAGTGCTAAAAGGTATGGATTATGACTGCGGATTTATCGGAACGCCAAAAACTCATCCTGACCCTCGTCGTACACGAGTATGTACGTACCGCCCAACCGGTGGGATCGCAGTCGTTAGTCGATCAGTATGGTCTGACGATGAGTTCTGCGACGGTGCGCAACGAGATGGCAGCGCTGACTGAGTGCGGATACTTACGCCAACCGCACACCTCCGCGGGCCGCGTTCCCAGTGAGGAAGGTTATCGCTATTTCGTCAGCCACCTGGTACGCCAGACCGATCTTCCCCAAAACACCCAACGCACCATCAGCCACCAGTTTTATCAGACCCGTAACGACGTAGAGCAATGGATGCGCCTGGCAGCCTCCGTCCTGGCGCACCAATCGCGGGGGGCATCACTGGTGACCTCTCCCCACCCCGAGCAGGCTCGCATCAAACACATTGAGCTGATTTCTACGCGTGGGCAGCAAGTCCTCATGGTGCTGGTATTGATGGGTGGCGAGATCCATCAACAGATCTTGAGCCTTCCAGAACCGGTCTCGCAAGAGCAGCTCTCCCAGGTAGCCGGGCGGTTGACCCAGATGACTCAGGGAAAAAGCCCCGACAGCCTGCACGCGCTCACCCCGCGGTTGGACCCGATTGAAAAAGACGTCATCGATGTCGTCGTGCGGGAGATCAGCCAGTCGGATGCTTTGGTGGCGGGTGAGGTGTACCTGGATGGCCTGACCAATGTGCTTTCTGAACCCGAATTCGCCGGATCTGTCGAGGCGCGCCGCGGTTTGCGTTTGCTGGAAGAGCGCTCGCTCCTGGAGGATTTGTTGGCTCGCACCATCATGGCGACCACCGGAAATGGGGTGCAGGTGCTCATCGGAGGTGAAGGCACCTGGGACGACTTGAGCCAATGTTCGATTGTCCTGGCCCGCTACGGCTCACCCGGCCTGGCAAGCGGCACCCTGGGAGTGCTCGGACCCATGCGCATGCCCTATGGCCGCGCTATTTCTACCGTGCGCTTCGTGGCTGGCCTCTTGAGCGACCTGGTCACGGAAACACTGGTGGATTGAAGAATGTAGATTGGCAATAGGGCAAAGAGGCAACGAGATATTGAGGGAATGAACGAGAATACTACTCAACTACTTAACTAGCGGCTAACCACTAACCACTACCAGACTTTCAAACGGAGAAAATTTTATGCCGGAAAGCAAACGACACCATAAACAAGATGACCCAATGGGGCGGAAGTATGACCGGCCGGAGATTCCTCAATCAGGAGACGGGCCCGTCGGCGCGGGAGCCGAGTCTGGCAACATCGAGAGCGAGCTAATCCCCGCCGAGGACCTGGACAGTATCAAGAAGGAACTGGAGGAGTGCCGCACTCAATCCACATCGTATTTCGATGGCTGGCAGCGTGAGCGAGCGGATTTCTCAAACTACCGCCGGCGGATCGAGCGCGAACAGGTGCAGGCTTACCAGAACGCAGTCGGGAATGTCACCAAGAAATTCCTGGTAGTGTCCGACGATCTCAGCCGGGCTCTGAAAAACTGTCCCACCGGAGGAGAGGCGGCTGCCTGGGCCGAAGGCCTGGATCTGATCTACCGGAAGCTGCAGCAATTGCTCGAATCGGAGGGTGTGCAAAAGATGGACGCTACGGGTGAACAATTCGACCCGAACCGCCACGAGGCGATCTCACACGAGGATAGCCCTGACCATGAGAGCGGTCAGATCATTGAAGTCGTTCAGGATGGTTACCTGCTCGGAGACCGGGTACTTCGCCCGGCGCTGGTGCGGGTAGCCCGCTAGGAGGAAAAGCATGGGAAAAGTCATCGGCATAGATCTCGGAACGACCAACTCTGTCGTGGCAGTGATGCAGGGCGGCGAACCGGTCGTCGTCCCATCGGCAGAGGGGGAACGGCTGGTACCGTCCGTGGTGGCGGTCAATAAAAACCACGAACGGCTGGTAGGGCGTGTCGCCCGAAACCAGGCCATCACCAACGCAGAAAACACGGTTTTCTCGATTAAACGCTTCATGGGCCGCAAATTCGACGACTCAGAAGTGCAGCGCACTCTCAGCCGGGTGCCGTATAAAGTTACCAAGGCCCCCAACGGCGATGTGCGTGTAATCCTGGACGGCAAGGAATATTCACCCCCAGAAGTTTCGGCGATGATCCTGGCCAAACTGAAGGCAGACGCCGAGGCATACCTGGGCGAAACCGTCACCCAGGCGGTCATCACAGTGCCGGCGTATTTCAACGACGCCCAACGCAATGCCACCAAGGATGCCGGCAAGATCGCCGGTCTGGAAGTGCTGCGCATCATCAACGAACCGACGGCCTCCTCTCTGGCCTACGGTCTTGATAAGAAAAAGAACGAAGTTATCGCCGTGTACGACCTGGGCGGCGGCACCTTCGATATCTCCATCCTGGACGTGGGCGAGGGAGTCTTCCAGGTGCGTTCGACCTCGGGCGACACCTTCCTGGGCGGCGATGATTTCGACCAGCGGGTGATGGATTACCTGGCCGAGGAATTCAAGCGCCAGAACCAGATCGACCTGCGCAATGACCGGCAAGCTTTGCAGCGCCTCAAGGAAGCGGCAGAGAAAGCGAAGATTGAGCTCTCTACCACCATGCAGGCGGATATCAACCTTCCTTATATCACCGCGGATGCCACCGGCCCCAAACACCTGGTTACGACCTTGACCCGTTCGAAGCTCGAGCAATTGACCGGCGACCTGGTGCAGAAGTCGCTTGAACCGCTGCGGCGTGCACTTTCAGACGCGGGTTTGAAATCATCCGATATTAATGAAGTCGTCCTGGTGGGTGGCATGACCCGCATGCCTGCCGTTCAGGAAGCTGTCCGCAAAGAGTTCGGAAAAGAGCCGCATAAGGGTGTCAACCCGGATGAGGTGGTTGCCATTGGCGCCGCCATTCAAGCTGGCGTTTTGGGCGGTGAGGTCAAAGACATCCTTCTGCTCGACGTGACCCCGTTGACCTTATCGGTCGAAACTTTCGGCGCAGTGGCGACCCCGTTGATCGAGCGCAACACCACCGTCCCCACTCGCAAGAGCCAGATCTTCTCGACCGCCTCCGATAGCCAGACGCAGGTTGAGATCCACGTGCTGCAGGGAGAGCGCCCTATGGCCGGTGACAACAAAAGCCTGGGCCGCTTCATCCTCGACGGGATTCCCCCCGCTCCACGCGGCATTCCGCAGGTGGAGGTGACCTTCGACATCGATGCCAACGGCATCCTCAAGGTGACCGCCTCGGACAAAGCTACCGGCCGCAGCCAGCATATTACCATCACCGCCTCCTCCGGCCTCTCCGAAGCCGAGGTGGAGAAGATGCGCAAAGATGCCGAAACCCATGCTGAAGAGGACCGCAAGCGCAAAGAACTGATCGAGGTGCGTAACCACGCTGATACCACCATCTATACGGCGGAGAAAACCCTGCGCGACCTGGGGGATAAAGTCCCTGCGGATCTAAAACGCCAGACGGAAGAGGGCGTCTCCACCTTGCGCACGATCTTGAGCGGGGAAGATACCGATGCGATCCGCAAAGCCACCGAAGAACTGGGCCAGGTGATCCAACGCATCGGTGCTGCGGCCTACCAGCCTCAAGGCGGTCCCGGTGCTCCGGGTGGACAGGCGGCGGGTGAGCCCGGTGGGCCGACCCCCGGCGAGCCAGGTCCCAGCCAGGGACCCGGCGGCGAGGACGTGGTTGACGGCGAATTTAAAAGTGTATAATTCGGATATTGGTTGAATACTTTGTAGGGGCGGGTCTCTCTTGTCAACATTTCTGACAGGCAGACCCGCCCCTACCAGATGAAATGGTATCGATAAAGAATGGCACAACGCGATTATTATGAAGTCCTCGGCGTAGCCCGAGACGCCTCCGTCGATGATCTTAAAGGGGCTTTCCGCCGCCTGGCGCGCCAGTACCATCCTGACGTGAACAAAGCCCAGGATGCGGAAGAGCGATTTAAGGAAGTTAACGAGGCTTATGCGATCCTATCCGATCCTGAAAAGCGGGCTGCGTATGACCGATTCGGTCATGCCGGGGTGAACGGTATGGGCGGCGCTCCGGATTTCAGCACGGTGGATTTCTCGGATATTTTTGAAGAGTTCTTCGGCTTCGGGGGTAATAACCGCCGCAGCCGCAATGCTCCTCGCCGCGGCGTTGACCTGGGGCAGAAGGTCAGCCTGACCTTCGAAGAAGCCGTCTTCGGCGTCGAAAAAGAGATCGAGTTCACCCGCGACGAAGTCTGTTCCACCTGCCACGGTACCGGAGCAGAACCGGGGACGAGCCCAACCCGCTGCCCACAATGCGGTGGCAAGGGCGAGGTGCGCCAGGTGCGCCAGACCTTCCTCGGCTCGATGGTCCAGGTGACCACCTGCCCCACCTGCAATGGAGCGGGTCAGGTCATTTCGAACCCCTGCCACACCTGCCGTGGTCGCGGGTTGGAACGCCACACTGTGAAAAAATCCGTACCTATTCCGGCTGGTGTGGATAACGGCACCCAGATCCGGCTGGCGGGGGAAGGGGAGCCGGGCGTCAACGGTGGGCCAACGGGGAGTTTCTTCCTGGAAGTGCAGGTTAAACCGCATAAATTCTTCCGCCGACGCAATGATGATATCCTGGTGGATCTGAGCATCAATATCGCCCAGGCGACCATCGGCGCCGAAATCGAGGTCCCCACGGTCGACGGAGCGGTGAGATGGACCATCCCAGCCGGGACGCAACCAGGCAAGAGCTTCCTGATCAAAGGCAAGGGGGTGCCGCACTTGCGCGGAGGCGGGCGCGGTGATCAGATTATCGTGATCGGGGTGGAAGT
>JAQTMA010000135.1 GCA_028714615.1 Anaerolineaceae bacterium
TCAATGATGTCTATGGGCATTCCAGTGGAGACGATCTGCTCCGCGATGTATCGAAAATCTTCAAAGCTGCTTTTCGATCCGAGGATATTGTCGCTCGCCTTGGAGGCGACGAATTCGGAGTGCTGCTCCCCAATGCCGATGCCACTTTGACATCTGCCATGATCCAGCGCATCCGGACACGATTGGCATCATACAATCGTGTAAATCGAAAAGTACCGATCACTCTTTCGATCGGGATCGCTATCGCTGGAGTTGAAGAACCCCTTGCAGACGTTCTCAAACGAGCTGACCTATCTATGTACACAGAGAAACATGCCAAAGGAGGGCTGCGTCAAGCGCTCAGTCGCTAATCCCTGGTAGGGTTTTATGCACCCCATTTCCACGCGGAAGACATCCAGTTGTCCGGCCGTTCATCGCTCGGAGCCCAGCCAGGAACCGGCATGAGAAAATATGAGGAGAGCGCATCGATGTAGGGCTCGTAGAGCTCACGGAGGTCGGCCAACTGTTGGTAAAAACCCAGATCAGGCGTCAAAATCATGCCGGCTGAAGAGAGGCGACTGCGGAAGCTCTCGAATTCGGGCTCCGAGAAGCGCTGTATTGGCTTTAGCGTGGGAGGCGTCCGATAGATTTGCGCCAGGTCGACGATGGTGTGACGGGTCATCGCAAAGGTGAGCCGGGCTTGCCGGCGGGAGACGCCGTCGATGCCGATCATCGCCAACGCCGAAGTATCCAACAGCACGGCCATTGCGGCCAACCACGACTGGTTCTCGTGCTGCGATCGATAATATCCCAAAACCGGGTAGGACAAGTGGGTCTCTAAAAGTTCGGCCGACCAACGTTCCCAGGTAGCCAGGAATTCAGTCGTCGCCTGGCATTGTTCCTCCCCCCCACAGCGGCGGACCAGCTCAAATGCGGTCGGCGGCGAGCCCGCGCGGGCATCCAGCAAGGAAATATTGGCTTCGCGCCGGGAGAACGACTGGTACAGGATGGGGAGGTAGCCGATCACAAGCGCCAGGAAAGCAAACCCCATACCCACCTCGACGATCATTAACACACGCGCCCCAGCGGTCGCCGGGATGACGTCCCCGAGCCCTAATGTAAAAAAGGTCGTTCCACTGGCATACAGATCCACCCAGAAATTGACCGGCGTCCCCACGGCATGTAATGAGCCGGGGATGGAATGATAAAGCATTGCAAACCCAAAAACCAGTCCAATAGACCAGATGCCGAGCAAGACCAACAGCGAAAGAGGGCCAAAAAAGGCAAGGTACGTCTCCCGCTTTTGACCGGAGAGCTTCCACCTGGCAGGCGCCGACCACAACTTCCAAGTAAACCGATAGAATAGGGCAGTGAGCTGCAGCGTCGTATTGACGCGCCGGGGAAGGACGACTGTCTCGAACGCGTCGATCAATACCAATACAATGAGTCCTGAGCCACCGATGACGAAAACAATAAACATGAACAATCCACCCTGAATGAGAATTGGTTCCGGCAATCATAGACTGCCTGGCCAAAATTGTCAAATTACGCCTAACTTGAGGTTGCACGTTTTCCCTATAGCATGCTTCTTGCACATTGTCATGCAGTCAAATAAACTTCGCGACCATCCGAAGACGGCAAACCGTAGATCACAATTGAGCAAGAAAGCACTTATCCATCCATTTTCGAGGCGTAACTTGACAAGACCCCCCTCCTTCTCCATTACCCCCCTCCGGCGCGCTTCACTCCGCAGTTACAAACGATCCCGTCGTGCACTGGATATCAATGCATATTCCGATCCTCACCATCGATTACTAGGAATATCTCGCGCCATTTCCACCAACCAATCCCTGGAATTATTATTCAATCAGGTCGTCGAGGCTCTGGATGCCAGTTTCCCATTCGACACCTGCATCTTCTATACACCAACACCCCTCCCGCACCCGTTGCAGGTGATCCAAGATCTTTCCATCGGCACCAATCTGAAGAAACTAAATCTGCAAGGACTGGATAGCGCTCCGGATTTCATCCACCACGCCATTGACGATGGTATGCCATGCCTGGTGAGACCGGAAAAACCCAACGGCCAACCCCTGGTGGCAGGGAAAGGCGCCGCTAAATTGATCTACCCGGTGCATACCGGCTCCGATATTTTTGGGGCGTTCTGTTTAGCCCGCCAATCCCTTGCTTTCAGCCCGGAGGAATTCGACCTGGCTCAATTGTTCCTTGCGCAAATCGGACTTGCCCTGGAGAACGCTTTGCTTACCCACGAGACACGCGTCCAGGCTACTGCCCTACAACGCCTGTTGCCTTTTTCTCGGGCGCTTACCCGCGCACATAAGGTCGGCGAAGTGACCGAAGCAATTGGAATGGGCGCGATGGCTTTATCTGGCGCTGATCGGGTAGCCGTCTATGGGCGTGGTCGCGATGCATCCATCACACACTTATGGTCGCAGGGGCTCTCCTCCTCAGGCCTTGGCTTACTCCTGAACAACCAGACCAATCCGCCCGCCCCATCCATTGTCGAAGACAGCCAGCTCACGTTTACCACTGACACGTGGAGTCTTCCCATTCAGTCGCATTGGCGAGCTCTGGCTGAGCTGGAAGGCATCCGCGCAATGGCGCTCTGCCCGGTTGTCTATCAGGATCGCCGCCTGGCAGATGTGGATTGTTTCTATGACCTGCCCAGGATCTGGTCTCCTGGCGAACGGGAAGCCCTTGAAATATACGTGCGCCAGGCGGCTATCGCCCTGGAGAACACCCGCCTTCATGGAGATTTAGAAGACGCCTACCTCCAGACCGTATTGACTCTGTCGCGCGCACTGGACGTACGCGATGCGTATACGGCGGACCACAGCCGGCGACTGGCCATTTGGGCGGAGAACACCGCGCGCCGCTTACTCTGTTCTCAGGAAGAGCTGCAGCGCATCCGCTGGGCGGCGCTGCTGCATGACATCGGGAAGATCGGCGTCCCAGATGCAATCCTCCACAAAGCCGGTCCACTCAGTGAAGATGAGTGGGCTATCATGAAACGCCACCCCGAATTAGGGGTCGATATCCTTTCACCTGTCCGTCATCTGCGTCCGATCACTCCGATCATCCGCGCTCACCAGGAACGCTTTGATGGTACCGGCTATCCGGATGGCTTATCCGGGGAACAAATACCGCTGGCTGCCCGCATCTTAACCGTCGTGGATGCCTTCGGCGCGATGACCGATGATCGTGTTTTTCGGAAGGCGCTCTCGAAAAGAGAAGCCGTCGCGGAGTTGCAACGCTGTGCTGGTAAACAGTTCGATCGCCAGATCGTCGAGGTATTCTTCGCTGTCCTTGGCGCCGAACAGGTAATCGCCCATTAACAGAATTTCAAACTAGCTCTGAGAGCCCTGGCAGCCTGCTCCTGGCTGCCAGGGCTTATTATTGAATCCGGGCAATAACGGTATAATAACTCCTGGAGCAAGAGGCATGAATCCTGGTGATCGTCCGGCAATTTTCCGCATCGTCCTGATCTATTTCGTCTTCTCAGCAGCCTGGATCTTTCTCTCGGACCGCCTGCTCGAAGCCATCCTGCGCACTCCTCAAGCCATCTCGCTAGGTCAGACATATAAGGGCTGGTTGTTTGTTCTCCTCAGTGCAGGCTTGATCGCCTACCTACTCATCCGAGAACAGAAGCTCCGCTTGCGCCGAGAAGGACTGCTACTCACCAGCCAGCGCAGTTTCACCAGTCTTCTGGACGGCAGCAGTACTCCCATGTGGATCTACGATCTGTACAGTCGCGAGCTGTTGGTTGCCAATCAAGCAGCGCTGGATGACTTCGGATTTTCTCCCGTTGAGTTCCTGCATCTGAAAATCGAAGACCTCTGGTTTGCAGAGGATCAGCAGACCTCCGAGAATCGCCAGGAACGGACGTTGTCATACGATCAGGGTGGTAAAGCTCAATCCCATGAAAACCAGGCTGGTGAGAATTACCGGAATGAGCTGCGCCTACTCCGCCGGAAAGATGGCGAATTGATTCGAGTGGAAACCACCACCTACCCGATTGTATTTGCCGGCCACATCGCTGCCCTGGTCTCTGCTGTGGACGTCACGCAACGCGAAGCGATGCAGGCGGCTGCTCAAGCTGCTGAAGACCAGCGCAAACACGACCAGGAAGCTCTCAAAAACATTGAAGAAGCTCTGTTACAAAGCGATGCGCGTCTCCACACCGCTATCGAAAATCTGCCTTTCGATTTCTGGATGATGGACAGGCAGGGTCGCTATGTGATGCAGAACGCAGCCTCCCTGGCTCACTGGGGAAACCTGATCGGTCGTCTCAACACGGAACTCGACCTCCCTGCGGGTCTCCGGGAAGTTTGGGATAGCCAAAACCGGCGCGCTTTAAATGGGGAATCAGGTAACATTGAACTTTCCTATACCCGACCAGATGGCGAACTGGTTTCCGAGTATTCCGTTGTATCCCCTGTCATGGATCGCGGCGCCGTTCTTGGCATCCTGGGCATCAACCTGGATATCAGTGATTTGAAGCAGCGGGAGGGTGAGCTGCGCCTGATCATCTCGGTTGCGAATGCATTGCGAACACTCACCACGCGGAGTGAGATCGAACCGGAGCTTATCGATCAGGTGACCCACCAAATTGGCATCCAGGCTGCAGCCCTGGTCCATCTGGAGAATGAGCGGAGTGAAGTGGTTTTCGATCTTAGCCGGGGTGATTGGGCCAACCTGACCGGCCTGCGCATCCCCATCGACGAAGTACACACCCAGGTATTGCGCGAAGGTCGCCCGTTTCAGAGCGATGACTTCTCGGTGGAGGGCTTGGCCCGTTCGGGGTTGAAATCTGCCATCTGTGTACCGTTGATAGCCTTTGAACAAATCCTGGGAGGTTTGTGGGTGGGCAGCCAAAAGCCCCTGGGAGAAGCCGACCTACACCTATTAACTGCTGTAGCAGATATCGCCGCGAGTTCGATCCATCGCGGCATCCTTGCAGAGCAAAAAGAGCTGAACCTGCAACGACTCACCTCATTACGGTCGATTGACCTGGCGATCACGGCAAGCCTGGATATTCATCTCACTCTGATTGTGCTTCTCACGCAGATCGCCAGTCAGTTGAAAATCGATGCAGCCGACGTATTGCTCTATTCGCCGGAGACTCAAACCCTGGATTATGCAGCCAGCCGAGGTTTTCGGACCCAAGAACTACGCAATATTCACGTGCACCTGGGTGAAGGTTTAGCCGGCAGAATTGCATTGGGGCGAAAGGTCGAATTCATTTCAAATTTGGCCGATCAACCAGAGGTTATGACACAAGGTTTGAACCACAGCAATGAAGGCTTTATTTCGTACGCCGGCATACCTCTGACAGCCAAAGGGGAAATCAAGGGATTGATCGAGCTTTATAGCCGGGAGTGCCTGTTTCCGGATGAGGAATGGTTTGAATTCCTCCAGGCCGTCGCGTCCCGGGCGGCCATTGCAGTCGATAACGCCGCGTTATTTGACCGGTTGCAGCGCTCGAACGCCGAACTGACGGTAGCGTATGACGCAACCATCGAAGGTTGGGCGCATGCACTGGAGTTACGCGAACAGGAAATCAACGGTCATACCCGGCACGTATCGGAATGGTCGCTGCACCTGGCTCGCTATGCCGGCTTTACGGATGAGGAAATCGTCCACTTGCGCCGCGGAGTTTTGCTGCATGATATCGGGAAGATGGCCATTCCTGATAGCATCCTGCTCAAACCTGGTGCTCTCACGGATGCGGAATGGGAAACCATGAAGTTGCATCCCCAATATGCCTACGAGATGCTCTCTCCAATCCCTTATCTTCACGCTTCTCTGGAAATCCCCTATTGCCACCATGAACATTGGGATGGCAGCGGCTACCCTCGCGGGTTATCCGGTGAGCAGATCCCCCGCGCTGCGCGTCTCTTTACCGTAATCGATGTCTGGGATGCTCTCTTGAGCGCACGCCCGAACCGGGAAGCCTGGTTGGAGGCCGACGTGCTGACTTATTTGAATGACCAGGCAGGTAAAAAGCTCGATCCTGAGTTTGTTGCCTTATTTCTCGAACATTACCCTGAGGAAAAACAGCGCCACTTGAATGAGGCGGGTTGAAATCCTTTTTGCCGGTATAATTCATGATCATGCAATCAGCAATCACCCGGCGTAGTTTTCTTCGATTGTGCGCCCTGGCAATGAGCGGCCTGGCGTTCCGTCCGCTATCCATACCCCCGCAAGGATATACCAACGACGATCTGGTAAGGGTAGCGATCCATTCGGTGAGCGTCTATCGAGAACCCAACGATAAGAGCCAGATAATATGCCAGCGCTATCGAGACGAGCTGGTCAACGTATATTACGAGGTAGTCTCGAAAGATGGGCCCTCGTACAACCCGTTGTGGTACCGGGTCTGGCAGGGGTACATCCACTCTGCTCACTTGCAGCGGGTGCGCTTCAGACCCAATCCAGTTGCGAGCAGCCTGGCAGGACCTCACGTAATTGCTGAAGTCAGCGTCCCTTACACGCAAACGATGCGCCTGATCGGAAAAAAGCGTTGGGACCCGGTCTACCGGTTATATTATGAATCGACTCACTGGGTGCTTGCCGTTGAACCCGGCCCAGACGGAGAACCCTGGTATCGCCTCCGCGATGAGCTATTGGATCTCGACTATCATGCCCGCGCTACGGATTTCCGCATCATCCCACCTGAAGAGCTTGCACCTCTCTCCCCGGAAGTTCCACCCGAAAAGAAACACATCGAAGTCTCGCTACAAAACCAGACACTAACTGCTTACGAGTACGACCGGGTCGTTTTGCAATCCCGTATCTCTTCCGGCATCCCCCGTGACCGGCCCAACCCAAAAGACATCCCCACCAAAACTCCTGCCGGCACCTTCCATATCCAAAACAAGATGCCTTCCAAGCACATGGGGGATGGAAACCTCACTGCCGACCTGGATGCTTATGAGCTGCCCGGGGTGCCCTGGACATCCTTCTTCGAGCCATTAACCGGGGTTGCCTTCCACGGCACCTATTGGCATCAGAACTTCGGCGTTCCCATGAGTCATGGCTGTGTCAATATGCGTACGGCTGAAGCCAAGTGGATCTTCCGGTGGACCACCCCGGTCACGGAAGCCACTGATATTAATCGGGTCGGCTATGGCACCCGCGTCGTTGTCATCTGACTCGACTATACGAATTCCCTAAAGACCCGGTTTCCGAGTAAATGGCCACGGAGCGTTAACCGCAACCGGTCACTCTCCGCCCCAATCCATTCCAGTAATCCGTCCCGCTCCAATTTGTCGATCTCCTGGCCAAAAACCTCGATCAACTCCCGTCCAAAACGTAGTTTGAAGTTTGAAGCAGATACCCCTTCTTCGGTCAGGCGCAGCCCTACCATCATGGTCTCTTGCATCTCTGTCAAAGCATCGATGGGGGTCACTGTCACAATCGCCGGAGAAATCGGAAACTCGGACCCCCAATTGCGTTGCATCTGGTTGATGTATTGCCGGATGCCGTGCACGTTCTCAGTCCGGAAGCGGTTCGCGAACCCGTGCGCCCCAGCGCCAAACCCCAGATAAGGTTGACCTCGCCAGTATTGAAGATTATGCCGGCAGCTCCGGTAACCCCCATGGAGATCGCTCTGCGCCCAGTTGGATATCTCGTAATGCACATACCCCGCTTTGGCTAATCGCACCTCTGCCAGGTCGTACATATCCGCCGTCAGATCCGTATCCGCCTCAGGAATCAGACCTCGTTCTGTCCAGCGTTGGAATGGAGTGCCGTGCTCCAACGTCAGAGCATACAGAGATAGATGCTCCGGATTCAGCCCCAGGGCCAGCTCCAGGTTTTCGCGCCACCGGGCAAGTGGTTGCTCAGGTATTCCGAAGATCAAGTCAAGGTTAAGATTTTCGAAACCGGCCTTCCGCGCCCATTCGACCGATTGGATCACTTCAAGATAACTATGCTGGCGCTCCAGCAACCTCAGATCATCCGGATGAGCAGATTGCATCCCCATGCTCAGGCGGTTCACCCCGATCATGCGCAGTTCAACCAGGAATTGCGGTGAGAGCGTGCCTGGGTTGGCCTCCAGGGTAATTTCTGCATCCGGCTGGATGTCATATCCATCGCGCAAAGCATCCAATATTGTCCCCACATCTGCAGAAGCCAGTAGGGAAGGCGTACCGCCCCCAAAGAATACCGTATGCACCGGCAACCTACCAGGCGCTTGCGCGGCTACTCCGCGGATCTCGCGGCATAATGCCTCGACGTAAGCCGGCATAAAGCGTTGATGTCCAGCGTACGTATTAAAATCACAATAGGAGCAGCGGTGGACACAAAATGGGATGTGCAGATACAAGCTATATTGGATTGAATTCATATTCCAAGCATCTTATCACAGCTCGCAGCGCAAATCCACGCCGCGGAAAGCCTGAATAAATACTGGTATAATACCCGCACCCGACCCTATTCGGATAAAATCTTATGAGCCCAGAACCTACCACCCCAACCACACCTACAAAACTGTGTCCAACTTGCGGAACGCGCGTCAGCGATAGCGCTACCCGCTGTCTGGTTTGCGGTACATCCTTGGGAGCCCCGGCGGGAACCCGTGCAGCTACCAAGGCTGTGCAGGGGACGCGCATGCCAGAAATCACCATCGGCTTGCCGGCAGCTCTCGGCCTTTTGGCATTGTTCGTCAGTATAGGCGCCATTGCGGTCTTTTTTAGCCTGAAGGGAAGCACTCCAAGCGCCGCAACCGGGCCCACCCCGACAACCACCCTAACGCAGACCCCCACGAGCGCTATAACGGCAACGATTACACCTACCGCAACACTCGAGATGACTGCCACTCCACTACCCCCCAAGGAATATAAAATCGCCGCAGGGGATTCCTGCCTTAGCATCGCCGGGGCATTCAATGTCTCAGTTAACAGCATCATCCAGACCAACAGTCCAAAAATAAACGCTACCTGTACCAACCTGGTGCCGGGTTCGACGATCCTGGTACCTCAACCCACACCGACTGCATTGCCACAGGCGACGTCCACCAAGAGCGCTTCCGAAGCTACTCAAAATGCCTGCCCAACCGATAATTACGTGGTGAAGGACAATGATACGCTTTCATCCATCGCCGCCAATTACGCCGTTACCATGGCAGCCATCAAAGCCTATAACGGCATGGTGAGCGATGATGTCTTCTCGGGTAGAACCCTGGTCATCCCGTTGTGTGACCGCCAATTGCCAAACGCCCCCACGCCTACCCCAACGTTACCCCCGCCGTACCCGGCTGCCAATCTTCTCCTGCCAGCCGATGGCGCTCCCTTCACCCTGGCTAACGAAACGGTTACCTTACAATGGGCTACCGTCGGGGAGTTGCGAGCTAACGAAGCATACGCTGTAACGATAAAAGATATCACAGATGGCACCGGTCGAAACCTGGTGGAGTACGTCACGGATACCAAATTCATCGTACCCGCCACCTTCCGCCCAACGGACTCGCAGCCTCACGTCATGCGCTGGATGGTCGTCAGCGTCCGCCAGGCCGGGACGACGAAGGAAAATTTACCCATTTGGGAACCGGCAGGCGCGGTCTCCGCCTGGCGCGATTTCACCTGGTCCGGTGTCGCCCCTGCGGCTGGTTCCACCCCTCTCTCACCGACATCCACCCCTTAGCGCTCATCCGCGAATTGCACGATTCAACCAGAAGTGATCAATGAATACGAATGTAAGGGTGGGTCTACCCTGGAAAGAGCACCAGGGTGATGAAGACCCACCCTTTGTATCATGGTTTATGAGGTTGTCTTTTCGGGCAATCTCTGGTTGATTGAGCTGCGAAATACGGCCAATGAGCCTTAGGCGATCTCTTCGAGCTTCTCCAGGTATTTCACCGCCTGCATCGCTGCAGCCGCTCCCATCCCCGCAGAAGTCACAACCTGGCGGAAATGCGGATCGGCGGCCTCGCCGGCAGCATAGACCCCTTCGACGCTAGTCTGCATGAGCTTATCGGTCACGATGTAGCCTGCCGGGTCCATCTGCAACTGCCCCTTCAAAAAGCTCGTATTCGGGGTATGCCCGATGAAGATGAACACGCCATCCGTCTCCATCCGGGCTTCTGTCCCCGTGAGCACGTCCGTAAACTGCACCGCCTCGACAGCTTCCTTCCCGATCACTTTCGTAACGACCGAATTCCAGACAAATCGTATTTTTTCGTTATCTCTGGCGCGTTTCTGCAAGATCGCCCCGGCGCGCAGTGCATCCCGCCGGTGAATGACCGTCACAGAACTGGCATAGCGGGTCAAGAAGAGAGCCTCTTCCAGCGCCGAATCACCGCCGCCCACGACGACCACTTTCTTCTCCCGGAAGAACCAGCCATCGCAGGTAGCGCAATACGATACTCCGCGTCCGGTCAATTCCACCTCGCCCGGGACGTTCAGATGGTTGGGGGTGGCGCCCGTACTAAGGATCAGGCTGTATGCCAGGTATTCCCCATTGAACGTTGATACGTGAAATGGCCGCTGCGAAAGATCTACCTGGGTTGCTGTGTCGAACTCGACTTTCGCGCCGAAACGCTCCGCTTGTTTTTGGAACAGTTCTCCCAACTGGCTCCCGCCTACACCGTTCGGAAAACCAGGATAATTTTCAATCGTAAAGGTCAGCGCGGCCTGTCCACCGAGCTCATTCCCTGTCAGCACGACCGGGTCCATTTCTGCTCGGGCTGCGTAAAGTGCTGCTGCGAAACCGGCAGGACCTGAACCCAGGATCAATACTTTTACAGGGGCTTTGCTTTGGGCCTGATTCGTGGTCATTCCCGTAAAATTCAATTCCATGCTGATCATTCTCCTATCTGGAAAGTCGAGGATATTCGTATTTTTGGATGCGATACTCTCAGAAAAGGTTGCACCCGGCCGGCTCGAAGGGTTTAATTCACGGCGCGGTCGGTGATTGCTAAGGCGTGATCGATCGCCCGGAAGCCTTCCGCCAGTTGTTCTTCATTAATAATCAGAGGAGGCAGCAATAATACAGTGTGCCAGTGAGTCTGTAAATAGACACCTTG
>JAQTMA010000136.1 GCA_028714615.1 Anaerolineaceae bacterium
ATACCCATCGACACCAACCCGCCAATAATAAAACCAATAGCTGCCCAGGGCATCTTTTTATACAAACCGCCCAGTTTCGAAATGTCGCGGTTGTGCGTGCGGTCATACACCATTCCGACAATGGCAAAGAAAAGCGCAGTCATCACACCGTGGGAGAACATCTGCATGCCAGCGCCGATCAATCCGTCGCGAGCTGCTACCCCGGCGCTTGCCACGGCAGCGAAACCGATCATTACCAGCCCCATGTGGGAGACCGAAGAAAAACCGATCACGTATTTGAAATCGGTCTGGATCATGGCGATGAATGCGCCATAGACCACATTGATCGTGCCCAGGATCAAGATCAACCATGCCCACTGTCGCGCGCCCTCCGGCATAAGCATGATCGCTACCCGCAGGGCGGCAAAGGCGCCGACTTTCATTTCCACCCCCGCCAAAAGCATCGAGATGGCCGTAGGGGCAGCCACGTGGCCATCCGGCGCCCAAGAGTGGAAGGGGAAAATGCCGCCCAGGATGGCGAAGCCCAGGAAGACGACGATGAACCACAACTGTTGGAATCCCGTCGAAAAACCGGCCTTCTCCAGCGCGAGCATGTCGAAGGTGTGCAACCCGGAGGCGAAGTACATCGCCAACGCGCCGACCAGGGCGATCACCGAGCCAACAAACAGGTACAGGGTTAGCTTCATGCCGCCGTATTCGCGTGTCTTGGGAGAACCCCAGGTGACGATCATCAGGTATTTCGGGAACACGGCAATTTCAAAGAAAAAGAACAACTGGAACAGGTCCAGAGAAACAAAAACGCCAAAGACGCTGGTGGCCAGGAACATCAAGAACGCGTAGAATTCCCGCGGCCGGTCTTCCACGTTCCACGAAACCAACACCCCGCAGAACACGACGATGCCACCCAACAACACAAGCGGCAAACTGATGCCGTCTACGCCCATGAAGTAGGAAATCCCCAGGGAGGGTAGCCAGGGAGAGTGTTCGATCAGTTGGTAGCCGCCTGCGGCGAAGTTATAAGAGACGTATGCCCAAACGGAGAGCAGCAGAGTGATGGCCGCCGCGGCGACGGCCGTCATACGCACTTCCTGCTTGCGCTCCGCCGGGAGCAGTAGCATGATCAGTCCGGCAATGAGAGGGGTGAAGACGATGGCGCTTAGTATGGGGAATTGCATCCATCACCTCGGCATGATATAGGGAACTGCACGGTTGATCACATCCAGTATCCAGGCGGGCCAGATACCGATGGACAGCATGAGCGCCATCAGGGGAGCGATCACCACCAGCTCGCGGGCTTTGATCTCCGGAAGGCGCCCTACCCAGCGCTCATTGAGCGGGCCGTGCAGCACCATCTTCAAGGCTTTGAGCACATATGCGCCGGTGAAGAAAAGCCCGATCATGCTTAACCCGGTCGCCAGAGTAAAGACTGGCCAACTCCCTCGCACCACCAGGAACTCGGAGATGAAGCCCCCCAGCCCGGGTAAACCCAGGGAAGCCATCGCCACGAAGATCAACACGCCGCCGTAGACCGGCATTAAGGGGAAAAGGCCGCCATAGGCGTTCAGGTCACGCGTGTGCGTTCGGTCATAGATAACCCCGACCAGGAAGAACATGCCTGCCGCCGAGATCCCGTGGGTAAACATCTGCAGCACTGCGCCGTTCAATGCCAGCGTGGCGTTTTCGGTACCCACTGCCCAGGCTGCCGCGGCGATGCCCAGCACGACGAAACCCATGTGGTTGATTGAAGAGTAGGCAACCAGGCGTTTGAAATCGTTTTGCCCGTATGCGCCTAGAGCTCCGAAAATGACCGCCATTGTCGCCAAAAAGGCTAGCGTTCCGGCGTATTGGTGCGCTTGCGCCGGGTAGAGCGGAAGCACCAGGCGGATGAATCCATAGGCGCCAAGCTTGAGCAGTACGCCCGCCAACAGCATCGAGCCAGCCGTCGGGGCTTCGGTATGTGCATCCGGCAACCAGGTGTGGAAGGGCCAGACCGGCACTTTGATCGCAAAAGCGATCACGAAAGCCCAGAACGCCACGGCTTTAACGGTTTCGATGGGGATGCCCATCAGTGGGGTGTTGATTGCCGTCCAACGGGTGAACAATTCGGGCAGATCAAAGGTTCCGGCAACGACCCCGATCATCTGGGTGGCTAAAAGCAAGCCAAGCGAGCCCGCCATCGTATACAAAATGAATTTGAGCGAAGCGTAATTACGGTTAGCGCCTCCCCACTGGTTGATCAGGAAGTACATCGGCACCAGCCCGACTTCCCAGAATACGAAAAACAGGAGAAGATCCAACGTTACGAAGACACCCAACATGCCGGTTTCAAGCAGCAGGAACAGAATCATGTACGCTTTGACCCGGTCGGTAATGTTGAATGAAGTCAGGATCGCTAGAGGAGTAAGCAGTGTGGTCAAAACCACCAGGGTCAGGGAGATTCCATCGATACCCAGGTGGTATGAAGAATGAATCGCCGGGTACCATTCGACCTGCTCCTGAAACTGGAACCCGGCCTGCCCCGGAATAAAACGTACCCACAGCACCAGGGAGAGCGCCAAGGGGATCAGACTGGAAATCAATGCAACCCAACGCAGCAACCGGGTCTCGCCCTCAGGCAGGATCAAAAGCACCAGGGCTGCCAGGGTTGGTGTGAACAGGATGAAACTAAGCAGATGACCGGCGATGATTTCCATCGATTACTCCCAGATCGGCCTGGATCAGGCCAGTACCAGCAGGTAGTAGAACAGGATTCCGATGGTGACCACCAGCGTGATCCCTGCGATCAGGTATTGTTGGACGCGACCACTCTGGATTACTTTGAGCGAGACCCCAAAGCGGCGCACCCCGCTGCCCAATGTGTCGCCAGCGCCATTGACCACGGGCAAGTCGAAATAACGCCGCAATCCCGTCCCAATTCCGAGTGCTCCGCGAGCGATGCCATGCAAAAAGCCGTCGATTACGCCGCGATCTACCCATTTTGCTGTGAAAACGTCGGCCAACCAATGGCTTGTGCGCACAAAGAGGAAATCATAAGCCTGATCGAAAAAGTATTTCTCGCGCAGGACTCCATAGAATTTCCCCAGAGCACTCTCCAACGGGTCTTTCTTCCCGGCTGGGTGATTCCGGTAGATCAACCAACCCAGGTAGAGGCCACCGAGAGCTACCACCACGGAGGTGATAAATGGGATCCACGGAAAGCCGGCTACCAGGGGCGCTTCTGCCTTCACCAGCATCGAGCCGACAAATTCTTCGAACCAGTTCGGTACGATTCCTCCGAACAACGGGAAATTGTGCGGAATACCGGTCCACCCTGCAACGATTGCAAAAATTGCCAGGATCACCAGGGGGAATGTCATCGTCCAGCGGTTTTCGGCGGCGTGGGCAGCAGCTTGGCTGCGTGGCTCGCCCAGGAAGGTCAGAGTGATCTGGCGCATGGTATAGAATGCGGTGAAGAGCGCCGAAAGACCTAATGCAATGAAAACGACGATGTGTCCGGTGCTGAAGGCACCCGCCAGTATCTCATCTTTCGACCAGAAACCTGCGGTCACCAGCGGAAAACCGGAGAGAGCCAATCCACCGATCAGGAATGTCCAGAAGGTGAGCGGCATCTTGTGGCGTAACCCACCCATGTTGAACATATCCTGAGCATCCAGATGTTCACCCATGTGCATTGCCCCGTGCTCCATGCCATGGATGACCGAGCCGGAACCCAGGAAGAGCAACGCTTTGAAGAAAGCATGGGTCACCAGGTGGAAGGCGGCGGCTACGTAAGCTCCAACTCCCAACGCAGCGATCATATAGCCTAACTGGGAGATGGTCGAGTAGGCCAGTACGCGCTTGATGTCTTTCTGCCCAACGGCTATGGTTGCAGCAAACATCGCTGTAAAGGTGCCGGTGAAAGCCATCAAGGTCATGGCGGGGTTGATCGGCTGTCCAATCAACCATCCGGCTGAGACCAACGGATAGATGCGAATAGCCAGGTAAACGCCGGCCGAAACCATCGTCGCCGCATGGATCATGGCCGAAACCGGGGTTGGGCCTTCCATTGCGTCTGGCAGCCAAACATGTAGCGGGAACTGTGCGGATTTACCCACGGTGCCGGCAAAGAGTAGCAGACCGGTGGCTCCGGCAACCGACAGACCCAGGAAACCGGATGAAGTGGCAGCCAGTTGCTGTAGCAAAACGTGGTTGCTGAAGATCTCACGATAGTTCAACGTGCCGGTGGCCGAGTATAGGAAAGCCAGGCCAAGCAGCATAAAGACATCGCCGATACGGGTGGTCAAGAAGGCTTTCATAGCGGCATTGCGGGCGGATGCTTTGCCATACCAGAAACCAATCAATAGGTATGAGCATAGCCCCATGATCTCCCACCCGATATACAGCACCAGCAGGTTGTCGGTTACCACCAGCGTGAACATGGCAAATGCGAACAGGCTGATGAAGGCAAAGAAGCGCGAGTACATCGGCTCAATGGAAGGCGCCCGATGGGTGTGCCCGTGTTCACCTTTGATGGCGGCGCCCTCGGGCGGCAAGCCAGGCCGGTCGTGGTCGCCTGCTGGTTGCCCGTAATTATGGTAACCGACACTGTATACGAAGATCATCAGCACGGTCCAGGCTACAAAAAAGAGGGTTACCGCCTGGAGTGGATCGATTTGCACGCCGATGCGGAACCAGGTATTGCCTGTGGGCAGCCAGTTCACCGCCGATGCAAAAGGATGTTCGGTCAGGCCTTCCGTATGGATGGCATTCCAAAAAACGATCATGCTACCTGCCCACGAAACCAACGCCGCGCTGATTGCCAGCGAATGGCTCAAGCGCTTGCTGCGGTTGGTGAACAGCACGATCAGGAAGAAAGCCAGGATGGGTGGAAGAGGGAGGAGCCAGATCAGGGTCTCAATCGTCATAATCCCTCGCGCAATGCTAACCCTTGAGCATATCGATATCTTCGGCCGCCACGGTATTGCGCCGCCGGTAAATAGAGATGATCAAAGCCAGGCCAACTGCAACTTCTGCTGCAGCAGTTGCGAAAACGATCACCACGAAAACCAACCCACCTACCTGCGCCTGGTCGTTATACCGCCAGAAGGCGATCAGGTTGATGTTGGCTGCATTCAGCATCAGCTCCACCCCCATCAATATGGCAACGGCGTTTTTCCGCGCCAGAACCCCGAACAGGCCGATGCAGAACAAGGTAGCAGCAAAAACCAGGTACCAGGAGAGTGGAATCATGCGTTCCTCCGCTGCGCAGATCTCATTTCTTTTCCCAGGCCACGAAGATGGCTCCAATCAGAGCTGACAGCAGTAACACCGATGCGGCTTCGAAAGGCAATACGTACGCGTCCGCCGATACCAGGGCCAATCCCAGTTGGGCAACCGAGGCATTTTGCGCCTGGGCTGTGTAATCGGGGAGCGCATTGTTGAAGCCACTCCAGCCGCCTATAGCAGCTACCAGGCCAACCAGCAGGATCACCACGGCCAACCCAGCAAATGGCCAGGAACGATTCACCTGTGGCCCGCTGTCTTCCATTACTCGACGAGTTAGCATGATGGCGAAGATGATCAAGATAGCGATCGCACCAATGTAAACCACCACCTGGATCACCGCAAAGAATCCCGCCTGCAGCATCGCAAACACCACCGCCACCCCGAATAATGCCAGAATCAGCCACAAGGCAGCGTGCAACATTCTACGACTGGTTACCACCAAAACCGCTGCTACCAGGGTAACCGCCGCGACCAGCAGAAAAATAACTTGCAAAGGAGTCATGGATGTGCTCCAGGAAGACTGTTAGCTCTGGGGTTGCTCAGCCGCCACGGGCTTGGGCTCGAAACTATGGATATCCCTATCGTGGGAGCGTTTTCCTGTGCGACGCATCACCTCCAAAGCAGCGACCGCAATGACTGCATTGATCGCCAGCAGGGCTACACCATGCACCAGCAAGGGAGTCGTTTCAAGCGCTTTGTCTCCAATCGCGGTCGCCATCACCGTTACCAGGGCAATGGGAGTCAAAACCTTCCAATTCAAGTCCATCATCTGGTCGATGCGGAAGCGAGGTAAAGATCCGCGGAACAGAATGACGATAAAATAAACGATGAAGGTTTTGATGGCGTAGTAAATAAAACCAAGGAAGGGTACGCTAGAAGCAGCCGGTCCTTGCCAACCGCCCATGAAGATGGTGGCAAACAGGAGCGAGATGGTAAATGCATGCAGGAACTCGCCCACGAAGAACATACCGAACTTTAAGCCGGAATACTCAATATTGAAACCAGCAACAATCTCCGACTCCGCTTCGATCAGATCGAATGGAGCCCGGCCGACTTCTGCGACCGACGTGATGAAGAAGATCAACGCCGCCAATGGTGACACGAACATAAACCAAAAACCATGCGCCTGGCTCTCCACGATCCCGTTCAAGCTCATCGAGCGGGCCAGAATCACCGGCACCAGGAGAGAAAGCACCATGGGGACTTCATACGAGATCAATTGTGCCACCACTCGGAATGCGCCGAGCAGCGCATACTTGTTGTTGGAAGACCAGCCTGCAAACAAGATTCCCAAGGAACCCAAACCGCCGACCGCCACCAGGTATAAAACCGCGACGTTCAAATCAACCCCATAAACCGGTTTCGCAAATGGGATCACCGCCCACATCAGCAGCACCGATGCAACCGCCAGAATTGGCGCCAGGTTGAATGGCACTTTATCCGCCCCAATCGGGGTGATATACTCCTTCGTAAAAATCTTAAGCATATCGGCGATCGGTTGGACGAGGCCCCACGGCCCGACCCGGTTGGGTCCATACCGGTCCTGGATACGTCCCAGCAGTTTGCGCTCGTACCAGATCAGGAAAATCGAGAACAGCATACCGCCCATCGCCAATACAACCACCCCGAGCAGTGTAAGAATAAAACTCACCAGCCCAGGAGCCAGGCCGATGCCTGACAACAACCCCTGCAGCCAATGCGCAATGAAATTGACCGGATCGCTCCACAAGCTCAAATTCATGCCTCTTTCCTCCTACCAACAAGAACAAGGCTGATAGGAAAGCTCCGATCAGCCTGATCCAGGATAACTCGTGCGCCTAAACCCATTCCAGGGCGCCTTTTCGCCAGGCATACAGCAACCCGCCTACCAGGATCATGATGAATAAAACGCCTTCCAAAACCGCGAAAAGCGATACCTGGTTGAAAGCGACCGCCCAAGGAAAGAGGAAGACGGTTTCAACGTCAAACACTAAGAAAACCAGCGCAAAGATATAGTATTGGGCTTTAAATTGGATCCACGTCTTTCCGACGGTTTCGATGCCGCACTCGTAGGTGGTATCCTTGATTGAATTGGGCTTTTTGGGGGCCAATAAGCCCGCGAGAAAAATCGCAACAGCCGGAAGTGCTGCTGCGACGATAATGAACAATCCAATAAACAACCAGTCATTCAACATTAGTTCTTCCTCGATCGCCCATGCGTATTTGAGCTTACCCAAATTCACCATATTCGCCGGACAAGTAAAAATGCAATCTCTAAACTGACTGATCCGGGGATTTTGGAGGATTACGTACTTTTTTATTGCCAACAAAGTGCGAAGGCGGTTGTCACAACGGCATCATTATAGCATAACTGCTTAAGAGAATGAGCGAATTTTCACATAAAAGAATGCCCCAACCAGAGCGCCCAACGCGATTGCGGTTCCCCCGAGAATGCGCACAACCGGTGTCCTCAGTCCAAGGATACTCCGCACAGAGATCACCAGCGGTTGAGCTGAGATGGCGCGGTCTTCCTCTGATGAACCATCCGTCCGGAAGATGCGGATACTCATCCAGGCGCGTCCTGAATAATCCCCGCCATTGACTGGCCATAAGGCCCAGATGAACCGCGCCGGTTTGCCTGGTAAGAGGGCCGTCTGCGATAGATCCTCCGGACTGAGGGGGATACCGGTGAGATCCAGGTGCGATTCCACCTCGGCATGCGCCAACGATTGGCCAGGAAATGTACTTGTTGGAGCTTGCCTGGTGGAAACCGGTTCGAAGGATAGGTCTACCTGCCCCGCATCACCCAATCGCATCGTCGCCGGGTATTCCAGGATGATCTGCCGTCCACTTTCTTCCCCGCTAAGCGGCGCCAGACGATCAGGCTCGACCACCAGTATGGCGCGCTGTCGTGGGACCGGCCAGATCGACCAAATCAATAAAGCTGAGCCGAGAATAATCAAGACGAGCGCAGCCAGGCCAGAGCTAAATTCCCGGGGTTTCATCCGCTTAATTATATCGCGCTGACCACCATTACTTCCACCAAAAGCGGGCTATGGTCAGGCCGGCCAATCCGAGCACAAGAATCCAGATGACAATAATGACAACAGCCATTATCTTGTATTGCGGTGGACCCTGGTCCAGATGCTCTTGCGCTTTCCGCTGGCAATCCTCCATCACGATCCCCGGGATTAATCTCAACACCAACCACACCCCCAATGGAATGATGAACAGGTCATCAAGGTACCCCAGAACAGGGATGAAGTCCGGGATCAGATCGATCGGGCTGAATGCATACGCCACTACCACCCCAGACAATGCTTTTGCATACCAGGGAACCCGCGGGTCGCGGTAGGCAAAATAGAGCGCATAGCTCTGGACTTCTAACTCGTGTGCTTTTTTCTTCCAGTTCACTGCTTCACCGTTTCCGTGCTAAACTTGTGATGATTTTAACCCCTTTTTTTCCCCCCCTGGAGGCAACCATCCATGACTGTTCACCCTCCCGAACCGTTCCGCATCAAGATGGTGGAACCGATTCGCCTGATTGGTCCGGCAGAGCGCAAAGAAGCCATGCGCCGGGCTGGCTACAACCAATTCTCGCTGCGAGCCGAAGACGTCTTCATAGACCTGCTGACCGACTCAGGCACTGGCGCGATGAGCCAGGCGCAATGGTCAGCGCTACTCTCTGGAGATGAATCCTATGCCGGAGCACGTTCGTACTACCGCCTGGCTGAGGTCATGCAATCCATTTTTGGTTTCGAGCATTTTGTCCCCACCCACCAGGGACGCGCCGCTGAGAACATCCTGGCGGCTGTTCTCGTGCGCCCGGGGAATTCCGTGCCATCCAACATGCATTTCGATACCACGGAAGCGAACATCCGCGCTCGAGGTGGGCGACCCGAGAATCTGGTGATCGCTGAAGCTGCTGAACCGGCTAACCACCACCCCTTCAAGGGGAACATGGATATTGCCAAACTTCGCGGCTTCATCGAAAAAACCGGACCAGAAAACATCCCCTTCGGCGCCTTGACCGTTACCAATAATGCCGGAGGCGGTCAACCCGTCTCGATGGAAAACATCCGGGCCGTTGCGCAGGTGTATCGCGCATACAAAATCCCCTTCTTTATAGACTCCTGTCGCTACGCCGAGAATGCGTACTTCATTAAGCTGCGTGAGCCAGGCTATACGCATAAGTCCACCCTGGAGATCGCCCGTGAGATGTTCGCCCTGGCTGACGGCGCCTTCATGAGCGCTAAGAAAGATGGTCTGGTTAATATCGGCGGCTTTCTGGCTATGCGCGACCCCGACATTTTCCAGAAAGTCAGCAATGAGCTCATCTTGCGGGAAGGGTTCATTACCTACGGCGGCCTGGCCGGGCGCGACCTGGATGCCATGGCAGTCGGTTTACTGGAAGGGTTAGACGAGAGCTACCTGGCTTACCGCCTGGGCCAGACCGCCTACCTGGCCGACAAAATCCTGCGGGCCGGCGTTCCCATCATCGAGCCCGCCGGAGGGCACGCCATCTACCTGGATGCGGGTCATTTCCTCCCCCACATCCCCCAGAGCGAGTTTCCCGGTCAGGCGTTAGCTGCCGAGTTGTATTTGCAGGGCGGCATCCGTTCGATTGAGATCGGTTCGGTCATGTTTGCTCATCCCGACCCAGACTCGGGCCAGATGCTCCACCCCAAATTAGAGATGGTGCGCCTGGCCATCCCCCGCCGAGTGTATACCCAGAGTCACATGGATTACGTCGCCGAAGTGTTAAGCTGCCTGGCCGAGCAGCGGGAATCTATCCGCGGTTATCGCATTACCTATGCTCCCGTGTTACTGCGCCATTTTACAGCATGTTTCGAACCATTATAGGAAATTCACCACAAAAACAGGAAGCACTCTCGAGGCAATAGGGTTAATCAAGAGGTTATCCATGAAACGAGTATTAACTTTCATTCTCTTCGTGTTATTGCTTGTCGGTAGCTTGTCTGCCTGCGGGGCGAATCCAAATAAAACGCTGGCAGGGGCAGACCAGGAAGCCGTCCTGGCATATGCCGATCCCATCGCCGATAATCTGCTAAAAGGGATGAATGATCGCGATTACGCCAGCTTCTCGCGCGATTTTAATGATGCCATGATCAAAGGTATCCCAGAAGCTGGCTTCCCTCAAATGGAGGATAGTATTCTAGGAAAAATCGGTAAGTACGTCTCGCGCCAGGTCAGCTCGGTGATCGAAACCGGCGGCATCGAAACTGTGATCTACACCGCCAAGTTCGAGCAGGAAGACTCTGTCACTATCCGCCTGGCTGTGGAGAAAGCCGAGCCTCACAAGGTCGCCGGTTTATTCTTCACATCCCCGAAACTGGCTGGAAAGTGAGCATTCACTCTTTCTCCTGGTCCTTTGCCGCATTCCACAACTTGTCCATCTCTTCCAGGGAGAGGTCTTCCACCGATAAGCCGCGGGATTGAGCTTGCTGTTCGATAAAACCAAAACGCCGGCGGAAACGTTGGTTGGTAGAACGAAGGGCTGCCTCCGCATCGACCTTTTCCCAGCGCGCCATGTTGACCAGCGCAAAGAATAGGTCCCCGAATTCACTTTCGCGTGCCGGTGCATTCGGGGCGCTGCGCACTTCCTCGATCTCTTCCAGGATCTTATCGAACACACCCTGCACGTCCGGCCAGTCGAACCC
>JAQTMA010000137.1 GCA_028714615.1 Anaerolineaceae bacterium
TGCTGCTCAATATAGACCATGCGCACCGGTCGACGCGTGCTGGTGTAGCGGGCGCCAACGCCGCGGTTATGTTGTTTGGCGCGGCGTTCTGGATCCGTAGTCCAACCGGTATAAAACGTACCATCTGAGCATTCAAGAATATAGCAGAAAAATGGCATGAAATGGATGCTACCGGCGTTCTTTACCCGGGCGACGGATGCCTATCCAGCGGCTGAAAACGCTGCCTGCGGAGCCGCCGGACTGAGGGTTACTTTCCGGTCCCCAATTAGCCACGTTGCGTTGCTTGATCCACAGCGCCCGCGACTTGCGAGCATGATCGAGGCGCTCGGTCAGCGCAGCCTTGTCCTGATCGGCAATTGCCTGGCGCAGGTCAGCCAGCGCTTCACTCAGGGCGTCGATCATGCGGATGGTGTTGTCCGGGTTCAGCAGCAACGATTGGCCCAAATCCTCGCTTTCCGGAAGGTTCAGAATGGCGGTGCTGGCGGATGCATAGTCGAGACCAGCCAGTTTGCGTGCTTCCCGCCAGCCGGGCTGTTCGGTGGTCGCGTTCAGAAAAGCTGCTGCCATGACCAAAGGCAATTGGATGGTTGCGGCGGCCAACCCGTCCGCCTCGGCCGGATCGATGAACATGGGCGTCGCGCCTAACAGACCGGTCAGGTCGGCAGCCAGTTTGATCGCCTCCGCGTTGGTCCCTGGTGGATTTGTGATCAGCACCAACCCCTTTTGAAACAGGTCCGCATGAGCGCCCTCGATTCCACCCGCCCGATCCTCTAGATATGCCGGGTTGATGGCTGGCAACAAGGAGACGTAATGACGCTCTGGGGGTAATTTTTTAAGCACCAGATTAATCAACCCTGCTTTGATGGAGGCGGTGTCCATGACGACCACTCCTTCCCGCAGCTCAGGAGCGATGATATCCAAGGTCTCGAGCAATTCATCCACCGGCTCAGTCAGGATAACCAGGTCGGCCTGGCGAATGGAAGCTGGCAGGTTATACGACACCTGGTCGACTGCGCCAAGCTTCTCGGCTTGCCTGGCAATCGAAGACTCGCGATCATGTCCGAGGCGCGTGACCAGTTCCTGGTGGTCTTTCAAGGCCAAACCGATCGAGGCTCCTATCTGGCGCAGGCCGATGATGGTAATCTGGATGGTCATGCGCGCCCTCCGATCAGCAGACCGAGCAAGCTGCGCAGAGGTGGTCCCATGACGGCGCCCAGAACGTCGAAACCGAGGAGCGGACCGACGAATAACACCACAATCAAGATCACTGGGCCGTAAGGACGGATCGTATCCCAGGTGTGCGCCAGCGAGTCCGGCAAAAAGTACTCGAGTACTTTCTCGCCGTCCAGCGGAGCAATCGGGATCAAGTTGAACAGCATCAAACCCAGGTTGATAATGATGAACTCGTACAGGATACTGGCGACCCAGTAGCCAGCGGAATTCGGTTCGGCGGCGAAGGAGACCAATCCCAACCGCCATGGAATGGACGCAAGGATAGCCATCACAAAATTGGAAAAGGGGCCGGCCAGCGAGACCCACATTACCGCGGCGGGCGAGCGGCGAGATAGGGCGTAGGGATTGATCGGGACAGGCTTGGCCCAACCAAAACTGCGGGTGACCACCAGCAGTAGGGTGCCCATAACGTCCAGGTGGGCCAGGGGATTGAGCGTCAGGCGGCCAGAGCGGCGCGGGGTATCATCCCCTAGCGCGTCGGCGGTATAGGCATGGGCGAGCTCATGCACCGGGAAGGCCACGAAAAGGATGACTGCCAGGGCAATGAGGGTTTGGGGGGAAAGATTAAACATGAACTCCTGATAAGATATCTACGCCTGGAGATAGAATAGTGGCGTTGAGACCAGTACCTTCATTATAACGTCGGCGGGGAAGCGTCGCCAGGGAGTAGATGGTGTTTATTCGAAGAGGAATATGAAGAAAAGCAAAGCCAACTGTTACGACTCTGCGTATCGCCCAGGGGGAGAAGAGGGTGAGTATTGGTTTGAACGATCAGGTGTCAAGAGAGCGATGGACAGGCTCGTCGGGAAATCATTTCCCTGCTATTTGCCTGGCAAGCGCTGAGGATGGCACATACCAGGATGGAGAACGCAATAGACGCCCAAAACGGAGAGACCCAGGATAATCCCATGCCCCGAAATGAGCAGATTCCTGGCGATGGTATAATCAGTTTTGTGCTGCCCGACCTGAGCTTAGATGATAAGGTTCGCTTGCGCAAACCGCACGCTTGCGGCGGCTACCTATGGAAGATCGTGCGGCTTGGGGCGGATATTGGACTGGAATGCCTGACCTGTGGACGGCGCATCTTGTTACCCCGTCGCGAGTTAGCTCGCCGCCTGAAAACTCATACTCCGAGAGGATCTGATGGAGCCCAAACCAGCCCATAAAGCGAAAATACTATTCCTTTTTTCAGATACCGGTGGGGGGCACCGCAGCGCTGCTGAAGCCATCATCGAGGCTGTAAAGAGAGAATTCCCCGGTTGTTTCGAAACCGAAATGGTTGATTTTTTTCGCGAATATGCCCCACCCCCCCTGGATAAAGCTCCAGAAATGTACCCACCCATGGCGAGGGTGCCGGATATGTGGGAGCTGGGCTATCGTTTGAGTAATGGACCCCATCGTACCCAGGCAATCACGGATGTGCTTTGGCCGTATTACCGCAATGCCGCCCGCCGCCTGGTAGCCGACCACCCATGCGATATCTATGTGGCGGTCCATCCGGTCGTGATTACCCCGCTGCTGCGGGTGATGAAACCCGACCATCCCCCTTTTATTACCGTGGTGACCGATATGGTCTCGACGCACGCCTTCTGGTACCACCGCGACTCAGACGTGGTCTTCGTACCGACTGATGTTGCCCGAACACGCGGGATAGAGTATGGTCTCGACCCAGGGCGGATCCAGGTGGTGGGCCTGCCGGTTGACGATCGCTATTGTCATCCACCGGGAGACCCGGTAGAAACCCGCCGGAAGCTGGGCTGGCCTACAGACAAACCGGTCATTCTGCTGGTTGCAGGGGGCGAAGGCATGGGTCCTATGGGGAAAACAGCCTTCGCAATCGACTCTGCCCACCTGGATGCCACCCTGGTAGCCGTCGCCGGGCGTAACCACAAACTGCGGGCTTCATTGGAAAAACATAGCTGGAAAGGCACTACCCGGGTGTATGGGTTTGTGAAGGAGATGCCGGATTTTATGCGGGCGGCCGATTTCCTGGTAACCAAGGCGGGTCCAGGAACGATCAGCGAAGCTTTCATCACCGGGTTGCCCCTGGTTCTTTATAGCCGTATGCCGGGGCAAGAAGACGGCAACGTCACCTATGTGGTCAATGAGGGGGCCGGCGTGTGGGCGCCGCATCCTGACCAGGTCGTCTCGGCTTTACAATACTGGCTCAAGCATCCGGCAGCCCGCGCCAGGGTGGTGACTGCCTGCAAGCGGTTGGCTCGCCCGGATGCGGCGCGCCGTATTGCACGCGAGATTGCCCGGCAAACAAAAATCGAAATAAAAACCGTCGCCCACGACTAGACGTTCCCATCGATTTCCATGCGAAGAACTGCTCCTGGCCTGAGGTGTTTTAGGGTAAAATCAAATCCGATGGGCGCCTTTGGCGTTCACGCAGCCATTATGCCTTAATGACGACAGAGCCATGCCAATCCTTAACGCGCACACAGTTGAAGTATTCAGCCGCAGCCCGGAACAAACGCGCCGGGTTGGAATGCGCCTGGGAGCGTTATTACAATGTGGCGACCTGGTCTGCCTTTCCGGCGACCTGGGCGCGGGGAAGACCACCCTGGTTCAAGGTTTGACCCGCGGCTGGGGCTCCCCTGACGCTGTGTCCAGTCCCACGTTTATCCTGGTGAATGCTTACCGGCGCCCAGATGGCCAGGTATTACACCACCTGGACGCCTACCGCATGGAGTCGGCGCTGGAGGCTGAAGACCTGGATATCGATTTAATGCTGTCCAAGGGTCCTCTGGTAGTGGAATGGCCTGAGCGGATCGAAACTGCTCTGCAGAAGGAGCGGCTGTGGGTAAACCTGCGTTGGATGACCGATGAGCAGCGTGGGATGGATTTCAATGCGCAGGGAGACCGCTTCCAGGCTTTATTGGCCGGATTCCGTCACCGCGTATTCGGAGGCGTTTGATGCTGTTAGCCCTGGATACCTCGACCCGCTTTGTCGGTATGGCTCTGTACGACGGTATGCAGGTGCTCAGTGAACTGGTATGGCAAAGTCACAGCAACCACACCGTTGAGGTAGCTCCCTCCCTACAGCGCTTACTTCAACGTTCTCAGGTAAAACCCGAGGATTTGAAAGTCATCGCAATTGCCCTGGGGCCGGGATCGTTCACCAGCTTACGCATCGGTCTGGGGTTGGCAAAAGGCCTGGCGCTGGCCTTGCGCATCCCTATGGTTGGCGTGCCCTCTTTCGATATCCTGGTGGCTGCTCAGCCGGTACTGCCTATGCCCCTGGCGACTGTTCTCCAGGCTGGGCGTGGACGGCTGGCATTAGGCTGGTATTTTGCCAAGGGCAGTCACTGGCAACCCAAAGGCGAACTGCAGGTTGTGCGCATTGAGGAACTGGCTGATCAGATTGTCACACCCACCCTGGTATGTGGTGAGTTAGAAGCCGGAGAGCGCCAGTTGCTGGCGCGCAAGCGGAAACTGGTCCTGCTGGCCTCCCCTGCACAGTCGCTGCGCCGCCCGGCCATCCTGGCCGAACTGGCCTGGAAGCGCTGGCGTTCCGGTAAAGTGGATGACCCGGTGGCGCTTGCTCCCATCTACGTGCACATGGCGGAGGCAATTCCGGCGTGAGCGAAGCGCGTGTGGTCCCGCGCATCCGTATACGGCGTATGCAGTTGGCCGACATCGATATGGTCGTGGCGATCGACCGGGTATCCTTCAGCCTGCCCTGGAATGAACGCACCTACCGCTACGAACTCAAAGATAATCCGAACGCGGTTGCGTGGGTGGCCGAGCAATCGTTAGTGAACGGAACGGCGCGCATTGTGGGTATGGTGGTCGCCTGGCTGGTAGTCGATGAGGCCCATATCGGCACCCTCGCTGTCCATCCCGATCTGCGCGGGATGGGGATTGGGGCTCGCCTGCTGGCGACATGCTTGCTGGACATGGCCGAGAGGGGCGCCGACCAATCGCTGTTGGAGGTACGCAGCGGAAACCTGAACGCCCAAAAGCTGTACCAACGGTTCGGTTTTTTTCAAGCGGGTGTGCGTAAGCGCTATTACCATGACAACGGTGAAGACGCTCTGCTGCTGACGCTCAAGCCGCTCGACCCGCAGGAAATTCAAAAACAATTAAACCAGGAAGAACAATAAGGATTTTAGATTTTGGATTTCTGATTTTAGATTGAAGAGCCTGGATCCACAGATTTCACAGATTTGTAGAACCTTTTATCCACGATTTGATTTTGATAAATTTGCGTCATTCGCGTAATTCGCGGCAGAAATCTAAAACCAGAAATCAGAAATCCTTTTAGGAGGTAGAGCGTGAAAGCCGAACAAGTGCTGGAGGAAGTTACCGAGCAGGTGGCAGTCTGCACCAAATGCTCGCTCTACCACTCACGCAAGAAGGCTGTACCCGGCGAGGGACCTGCCGACAGTGAAATCCTTTTCATCGGTGAGGGCCCTGGTTTCTATGAAAACGAACAGGGGCGGCCTTTCGTGGGTGCGGCCGGGCAGTTCCTCGAAGAGCTTTTGGGGAGCATTGGCTTGAAACGCAATGACGTCTTCATCACCAATGTGGTAAAATGCCGTCCGCCTGGCAACCGCGACCCGGAACCAGGAGAGATCGAGACCTGCACGGGTAATTATCTCAACCGCCAGATCGAAGCGATCAACCCGAAGATGATCGTCACCCTGGGCCGCTTCTCGATGGGGTTGTTCTTACCGGGAGTGAAAATCAGTTCAGTACATGGCAGGCCGTTCAAGCAAAGTGGGCGAGTGATCGTGCCCATGTTCCACCCGGCAGCGGCGCTGCACCAACCCTCCCTACGCGATTCGGTCATCGCCGATTTCAAAAAGCTGCCCGGCTTCATCGCACAGATGCAGAAGGTTGAGGTGGAAGCAAAACCCGAGCCGCCGAAGGGAAACGGCGATCCGGGCCAGGAGAACACAGGCCCGACACAGTTGAGCCTGTTTTGATAAAGGAAACATATGCAAACCACGCAACATTTATTGCTCAAGCGCATTGAAGACCGTAGCGCCAAGATCGCCATCATCGGATTGGGCTACGTTGGCTTGCCGTTGGCTACGGTGTTCGCCGAAGCCGGTTTCAACGTGACAGGCATCGATCTGGATGCGCGTAAAGTAGCCAGCCTGAGAGAGGGAAAGAGCTACGTGTTGGACGTGACCTCCTCGCATTTACGCAGCCTGGTTGACAATGGAAGCCTGGTTGCTACGACAGAATTTAGCGCCCTGGCTCAAGCAGACGCTGTCAGTATCTGCGTGCCCACCCCGTTGCGCAAGACGGGAGACCCCGACCTGTCCTTTATCCTCTCGGCTACTGAATCACTGGCGAGTTATGTACACCCCGGGATGGTCATCGTGCTGGAATCCAGCACTTACCCCGGTACCACCCGCGAGCTTATGCTGACCCGCTTGAGCGAGGCCAGCGGATTGCAAGCTGGCGAAGACTTCTTCCTGGCTTTTTCCCCCGAACGGGTGGACCCCGGTCGCAAAGACTGGACCACGATCAATACTCCCAAGGTAGTGGGCGGCATCACCCCTGCTTGCGGCGAAGTGGCGGCGGCCTGGTACCGGCAAGCCCTCAAAACGGTCATCCCGGTTTCCTCGGCGGAAGTGGCGGAAATGACCAAGCTGCTTGAGAACACCTTCCGCATGATCAACATCGGCATGGTCAACGAGTTGGCTATCATTTGTAACCGGCTAGGCGTGGACGTGTGGGAGGTCATCGAAGCCGCCGCCACCAAGCCTTTCGGTTTCATGAAGTTCACTCCCGGCCCGGGGTTGGGGGGCCATTGCATCCCTATCGACCCGTTGTATCTCTCCTGGAAGCTCAAGTCGCTCAATTACAACGCCCGCTTCATTGAGCTGGCCTCCGAGATCAACACCAACATGCCGCGCTTTGTGGTGGGCAAGGTGCAAGACGCGCTCAACGAGCGCGAAAAGCCCTTGAAGAGCTCGCAAGTGCTTGTGTTGGGAGCGGCCTACAAGCCCGATATCGATGATCTGAGGGAGAGCCCGGCTTTAGATGTCATCCACCTCTTGCAGCAAAAGGGGGCGAAGGTGAGCTACCACGACCCCTACATCCCTCACCTGGACCACAACGGCTGGCAGTTGGACTGCGTGCCCGACCTGATGGATGGGGTGCGATCTGCCGACTGCGTGGTGATCATCACCAACCACGCCAGCTACGACTACCCGGCGTTGCTGGAGAGCGCCAACCTGATCGTCGATACGCGTAACGCCCTGGGCAAGCTGGGTTGGCAGAATCCCAAGGTGGTGAGGTTGTAGTGGCCCACTATCTGGTCACCGGGGCAGCCGGCTTCATTGGCGCGCGAGTCAGCCACATGCTCATCGCGCAAGGGCATCGTGTGTCCGGCGTGGATAACCTTAACGACGCCTACGACGTGCGCATGAAGCAGTACCGCCTGCAGCAGCTCCTGCCGCTGCCAGACTTTCGCTTTGAGAGGCTAGACATTTCCCACCGTGAAGAAGTGGCTACCCTGGGGACAAAGATGGGTCGCGTAGACGCAGTCATTAACCTGGCTGCCCGGGCGGGGGTACGCGCCAGCGTCGAGAACCCGTGGGCTTTCCTGGAAACCAACACCACCGGCACCCTCAACCTGCTCGAATTGTGCCGCACCCAATCCATCCCCAAATTCGTACTGGCTTCCACCTCCAGCATCTACGGGGTCGACGCTCCTCAACCTACCCCCGAAACAGCCGATAGCTCGCATCCCCTGCAGCCCTACGCCGCCAGCAAGAAAGCTGCCGAAACGCTGGCGTACGCTTACCACTCCCTGTACGACCTGGATGTGACAGTTGTGCGTTACTTCACCGTCTACGGCCCCGCCGGGCGCCCGGATATGGTCATGTTTCGCTTCACCCAGTGGATTGCAGAGCAGCGCCCGGTTGAGCTGAATGGGGATGGGTCACAATCCCGAGGCTTTACCTACGTGGACGACATCGCCCGCGGCACCATTCTGGGTCTGCAACCTCTGCGCTATGAGATCGTCAACCTGGGCGGGCACGAGGCCATCACCATCAACCAACTCATCACCATGTTGGAGCAGCGCCTGGGGAAAAAAGCCTGCATCGAGACCCGGCCTTTCCCGAAGGCGGATATGCTCGGCAACCTGGCTGACGTGAGCAAAGCCCGCCAACTGCTGGGTTGGCAGCCGCAGGTCGGGTTGGAAGAGGGTGTGACCGCCCTGGTGGATTGGTATCTCGCTGAGCGAGCCTGGGCCTGCCAGATCCGCACGGACTAATGAAACCTTCGGAAACCGCTCTGTCATGGATGCAAGACCGTTTGCTGCGCAGGGTACTGCGCAATTCCAGCTACCTGTTCATTAGCAACGTGATCAGCACGATCATGGTTATCATGACCACCCGCTTGCTGGGCGTCTCGGCCTTCGGCGAGCTGGGGGTCATTACCGTATTCGTCTCGAACGTCAACCGCCTGCTTTCCTTTCGCATGGCGGACGTGGTGGTGCGCTACATGGGCGAGTACATAGCACGCAAGGAATACGACCGCGCAGCCGCCCTGGTCAAAGCGGCCGGGCTGATTGAGGCGGTCACCTCGCTGGCTGCTTACGCTGTCCTAGCGTTACTCGCACCGTTAGGCGCAAGGTTATTTATCAAAGACGTGACGGCCACCTCGCTCATCCTGATTTACGGGTTTTCCATTATCGGCAACATCACCAACGAGACGGCCACCGGCGTGTTGCAGGTAACCAACCATTACCGCAGCCAGGCGCTGATCAACCTCGTGCAGACCTTCCTGGTTGCGGGGGTGATCGGGTATGCCTATTTTGCGAAGGCGGGCTTGATGACGGTGCTGGTGGCTTACTTGTTGGGGAAGATGGTCCTGGGGCTCGGTCCGGTGGGGGTTGCGCTCTACCACCTCAATAAGCTGCTGGGCAAGGACTGGTGGCGCGCCTCTTTTGATTTACTTCCGCCGCGCAGGGAGCTGATGCGTTTCGGCATCACGACCAATTTGAGCGGCACGCTTAACCTGGTGGTGCGCGATAGTGAAGAGTTATGGATTGGATACTTCTTAAGCACAATGCAAGTAGGTTATTTCAAAGCGGCCAAGGCGCTCATCCAAATGGTGGTCATGCCGATCACCCCCTTTGTCAACACCACCTACCCGGAGTTGAACCGGGCAATCGTCACCCGGCAGTGGGAGAAGTTACGCAGCTTGCTGCGGCGCATTTCCCTGGTGGCGGCTGCCTGGACCGGGGCTGTTGGGATCGGCTTGATTCTGGTTGGCCGGCAAGTTATCTTCCAACCCTGGGTCATCTTTGGATGGCCGGTCATCCTATTCGACAAAGCCTTCTCCCCATTAAAAGCCACCTTCTTACCGGCTTTCCCGGTATTGATGGTGCTATTGATTGGCTATGGCGTCGCCAATATCCTCTTCTGGAATCGTTCATTACTCCTGGCCTTAGGGCAGCCTGGTTATGCTCTGCGGGTGACCCTTTGGACGACTGTCGCAAAAGTGACCGGCACGCTGATATTCGTCCCGTTGGCCGGAGCAAATGGCTACATCGTCGAAGCCTGGTTGCTCTCCGGTTATTTTGTCCTGTCGGTTGGTTTGATGGTGTGGCGTGGATTGAATGAAGTTGCGCGGGTGGGAGCGCTTGGGACTGCCCAGGGGGTAGCGGATTGAAGATCACTTGCATCGCCGCCTCGCGAGTGCCATCCAGCACGGCGAACAGCATCCAGGCCATGAAGGTCTGCCATGCATTGGCCGAGCTGGGACATCTGGTCACTCTGCTGCTCCCGGACGGACATGCTCCTGGCCCGGATGACCGCGCTGCACGCCAATGGGAAAACCTGAGAGCCCATTATGGTCTGACCACCCCCTTCGACATTACCTGGATCTCTGCTGCTCCCACCTGGAAGCGTTACGACTTCGCATGGAATGCCGTGCGCGCTGCTCGCAAGCACCATACGGAGCTCGTGTATACCTGGACAGCCCAGGCCAGCCTGCTGGCGCTTATCCAGGGATTGCCCACCTTGCTTGAGGTGCACGACCGCCTGACCGGGCGTCTCGGTCCCCTTGTTTTCCGGCTTTACCGGCGTTGGCCAGGGAAGAAGCGCACCCTGGTCATTACCCAGGCTCTGGCGCGGGTGCTGGAGCGCGAATACGGCGGGTCCTTCCCAGCCGGAGAGTTGTGCGTGGCTCCCAACGGCGTAGACCTGGAACATTATACCGGCCTGCCGGAACCAGGCGCAGCGCGTAAGGCGCTGGGCATGCCGGAAGCCATCACGGCGGTATACACCGGGCATTTCTATGCGGGGCGTGGTATGGACGTACTGCTCGGCCTGGCGCTGCGCTATCCCCAGGTATGCTTCTTGTGGGTGGGAGGCCGCTCCGAGGATGTAGAGCGCTGGCGGCTCCGTTTGAAAAAGGCCGGGCTGAGCAACGTAACCCTGACCGGGTTTGTGGAAAACTACCGCCTGCCGCTCTACCAGGCCGCCGGTGACATCCTGCTGATGCCTTACGAACAGATTATCACCGGGTCGAGCGGCGGTAACTCAGTCGACATTTGCAGCCCGATGAAGATGTTTGATTACCTGGCAGCCGGGCGCGCCATCATCTCCAGCGACCTGCCGGTCATCC
>JAQTMA010000138.1 GCA_028714615.1 Anaerolineaceae bacterium
TACAATCCGACCCCAACATCTTCCCCGGTGTTGACTGTCACGACACCGCGCAACCGTATGGGTATGGCATCCAATCCGGTCTCCTCTTTGAGCTCTCTGAGCGCTGAACTCAATGGGTCTTCTCCTCGCTCGATGTGACCGCCGATCCCATTATAGCGCCCTGCCCAAATGTGTTTGTTGGCTGCCCCTCGAATTAAGAGGATATCTTCACCGCGGGTAACGAATACCAGTGTCCGGGGGATAAGCATATAGCGATGGTGTTGGATTCCCTGATCTTTCTGCGGCATTGAGGATTCTCCTTGAAGTTTACAAAAAATGGGATGGCAGTTTTGCATCTGCCATCCCATTTTGTAGCTGATCTGCCCTCAATCCGCCAGATCGCGGATTTCTTCGGCAGCCGCTGTCTCTCCCAGGTAGAAGTGCGTCTCGGGTTGCACCATCACCGGCTGGACATATTTGGTTACATATTGGCGAGTGCCAGAAAGTCCCAACAACCTGAACAACTTGGTGAACTGTTCCTCCCAGGCATTACGGATATCATCCCGTTTTTCAGCCGGTAAGGTCCAGCATTGTTTCTTGAAAGGTCCTACTGCATTCTTGCGCATCTTATAGTAAAACTGTTCGTCGGTCATCCCGGGTTTGCGCTCCTTAGCTTCCTTCTCATCCAGGAAGCGGTAGATCTCGCTCTTGAGCTCACCAGGGATATGATCGTAGAACATGTTCATAAAGTTGGTCGCCAGGTGGACTTCACACGCTTCAGCTTCCACAAATTTATGGAAAGCCGATTCCGGTAATGTCGAGGCTCCATGCTGGACAGCCCCACCCAGTCCGAAGTCCTTCCGGGCTACCCGGCTTAATTGCTTCAAGGTCTCAAAATCGACGCTCACTTCCGCAATGGAACCATCCGGAAGAACTACACCGCCGTGTGATGTTCCGGTTTGGATGCTGATCTTGCTCAGACCAACCACTCCTGCAGATTGATCGTTCACCTCCGCCTGGTAGCCATCCAGGTATCCACGCAGCTCGGCTTCGGTGGAGTTCCTTCCACCCACTTCCCCGATCTCTCCACCCACCGAGATGGTTACTCCTTTTGGTTGGATCGACCGGATAAAATAGGTGAATAACGCCGAGAGCTCGGTATTAAGTCGCTGCTGGGCCGGGATCGATTCCTGACTCAGATCCACCAGGGTAGAAGTATCCACATCGATATTGAAGAATCCCGCCGCCACTGCTTCACGCATCAAGGTGCGTAAGGCTTCCAACTCGGTCTCCGGATCAGCTCCATACCGCTTGGCGGATACTTGAAAATGGTCTCCCTGAATAAAGACAGGGCCGGTGTATCCCTCGGCGATCGCAGCAGCGAGAACGGAGGTGGCATACTCCGCTGGGCGTTGATCGGTGTAATTCATTTCAGAACGGGCGATTTCGAAAATCATCGCTGCAGCATCCATCCCTAACGCCGCGTGAAAAACAGCCCGAGCGGCATCAAAGGACAAGACCCTTAAATTGATCGCTGGCACGGTAAAAACCGGGGGTACGTCCCCTCGCCCGCGCGCCATGTAAAGATCTTGGATTGAAGCAGGGTAAATCCCTAACTTCAAAGCGATCACACGAGTTAAATACCGCGCCCATCCTTGCTTTGGGCCAGTTTCCAGAGCAGAGATCTCTGCCAGGCGGTGGATTTGTTTTCGAAGCAGGTCCGTATTGAGTATCCGTATGTTCCCCTGTTCAAGCGCCAAGCTATCTTCATACTCTTTCATCACATCTTGCATCGTAGTTCCTGACATTCCTTACTCCTTAAGGTGCTCGAAATCGAATCAAACCAGCCTGGGTCAGCTCAAGAACATGGGCACACCCATGAAGTCACGTACTTTTGGCCGGTAATTCTCAACATCATAAAAACTAGGGACGTCCACGCGCTTTTTTCCGGTCATGATCATCTCGATCGGTACGGTGGTGTACTTGCCACCATGCAAAGCAACCATTTTCCCGGTTTCATTCCGCCTTATTAGCTGCATAGCCAGGTTTCCATAGGCGATCGCAACCATGCGGTCGAGAGAATCTGGAGCGCCTGAACGCATCAAGTAGGCTACTTGTTGGTACATAATATCCTGGCCTGTGCGTCGTTTAACCTCTTCGGAAAGCATTAGTCCAACGCCCCCTAGCTTCCGGTGACCAAACGCATCCGCTTCACCTGATTCGACGACCTCTCCTCCCTCCATGATTGCGCCTTCGGAGATGGTCATAATGGCATAATTCGAAGGGTTATTGCGTTTGTCCTCTTTAAGAAACTCGGTGAGTTTTTCGACGTCAAACGGAACTTCCGTGATAATCGCCCGGTCAACGTATGCCAGGTACGCTCCAATCAAGCTGGTTTCTCCAGAATTTCGTCCAAATAATTCGACAATCCCGATGCGTTCATGTGATCCTACGGATGTCCGCATGTTGGTGATCGCCTCGACGCTACGGGTCACTGCCGTTGAAAAGCCAATGCAATAGTCCGTCCCGAACACGTCGTTGTCCATCGTTTTGGGGATCGCAACGACTGGAAAGCCTTCTTTATGAAGGCGGACGGCATAGCTCAGGGTATCATCTCCCCCAATGCTCACGAGTGTATTGATCCCCAGGGAATCAATCACGCGCATGATATGGTCGGTGTAATCCATAGTGCCGTTGCTGTCAATCGATTTCCCGAGTTTGGAATTCTTCAGAAAATCAGGCACCTTGGATTGATCCACCCGTTGCGGATTGGTTCGAGAAGTGTGGAGGAATGTCCCCCCTGTCCGATCGATGGTACGGACGTCATCTTTCACCAACTCTTTGACGTAGTATTCATGCGTAGATGGCTCATCCAGGTTGTAATTTAACAACCCTGACCATCCCCGCCGAATTCCCAGTACACGGTAGTCTTGCTCGAGCGCACTCAGCACGACTGCTTTCATCGCTGGGTTTAATCCAGGAACATCTCCCCCTCCGGTTAGTATACCGATGGTTTTCGCCATGAATCCCTAATTCTCCTTTATGAAACGAGGTAATAACCGGTCTTGTCCGTAGAACATGACCGATCCATTTCCGTTGCAGCGGTTATGTCGATACCTTATCCATCACGGTAGGCACGACCAGTGTAATGCGAGACCCCTGCCCGATCGTACTGTCGATCTCCAATTCGCCGCCCAGCATCTCAGCTCGTTCTTTGATCAAGTGAAGGCCCAGGCCCTGGACCTGGTCAAGCGCACCAGGATCAAATCCCTTGCCGTTGTCATCCACAGTGATCTTTACCTGGGTCTCGCCGATATTGACGATCACTTTTATCGCTGTTGCCTGGCTATGCTTTCCAGCGTTGTTTAATAGCTCTTGTAAGGCTCGGAAAATCATCACTTCCAGGTAAGGTTCCAAACGGTGATCGGTCCCAGTTTTTACCAGGGTTACGTCTACGCCGGTTTGTTCCTTGAATGTGGTGGTATATTTTTCTACTGTTGGGTACCAGCCCAGGTCATCCAACATCATCGGCCGCAATTCGAAAATAAAATTCCTGACTTTTTGAAAAGTGCTCATCGCAGCGATTTTCAGGTTGGAAAGCTCTTCTTTTGCGCGCGCTTGGTCCATGTCAAACATGCGTGCTGCAATTTCCGTTTGCAAAATGAAATTAGAGAGTGCTTGTGCTGGGCCATCGTGCATCTGGCGGGATAGATGCTGGCGTTCCATTTCTTGGGCATTGATCAGCATTTCCACCGAGGTCGATGTCCCGGGTAAGCCTTTTGGAGCTTCGTCTGGTTTCCCGGCTTGCATCAGTTCCTGAATTTTTTCGATAGCGTAAATTAAGCGGTTCAGGTGGGTTTGATCACTTTGTAGTTTTTCAAGTTGTCCGCGCATTACGAATAAGCGTTGCTGCGAATCGAGGGCGGCATCGTACGCCATCCGGATATCCGCCCGTGGCAAGCTATCAATTTGCGCCTGAATCTGTTGCAAATGCACGGTGATCGCTGTATTCCGCTGAGCGATCTTGTTCATCTCTAGTTGACTCTGTTCGAGCATTAAGGTGATTTCCTTCGATGCTCGCCTGGATTGATCCAATTCGGTTAGCATTTCTTCTTGGAATGAATCCCAAGCATAGTTCGTGTGATCCTCGCTCGCCGCCATCTTGGTTTCTCCTGTATGTTGTCCCATAATTTATCCAATTGTCAGACAGAGTATCCCGTCCAACGATTGAACAACCGGCTTTCAACCTGATAGGTTACGACTTACGATAATTGAACTAGCCAAAGATTCAATCGGCTAGTATAGCACATTGTAATGCCAAAGGTAAGATGTTAATTCGGCTCTACTTGCTTATTCCACCGGTAGATTCTCATATTTGCCTGGCCTGCTGCGGGCGCAAATCGCCCACTCCCCTGGTAGATTGGTTCCAAGTTTCGGGCCAACCTTGTATACCAATCTGGAAACGTCATCAGGTACACAACCTGTTTCTCATCCATGTATTCCGCTAGACTGTCCTCATCGCGCATGAATGGGATTACTTGAGGGGAAATAAGTCCGGCCAGATCGAGGATTGGCTGGTTTCCGAAGTAACCTAATGCCCCTATATCATGTGCAGCAATTAGACTGCCGGGTTGAATATTCACTGCCACCCAACGAGCCGTATCCACCATCTCCGTTTCAATAATGGCAACATCTTGAGCGTACGCACGAGCGCCCAGCCCCCAAAAAATGCTCAGGATAAGACCGATCGTAACCAACCAGGCTTTGGAAACGATCCACCGCCAACGAGCTTTCCGGGTATCGCTGGAAAACTGGATATATCCGATGATGCTCCAAATGATAAGGATAGGGAGACCAGGAATAAGATAGCGCCCATGTTGGTACGTTACAGGTAACCGCCAGGCGTACATTCCCAGATATCCGACTGACCAGAGTATGCCGGCCAGGCTCGCCCAATCGTGTTTCTTCACCTGATACATAATCGAGATGAACAATCCCGGCGCCAGAACTGCACCAACCCCAACCAACGGCGCTTTGAATTCCGCGATCAAACGACTCAAGATGGGGGTTTGTTGTAGCGATGCATATTCAATTTGTTTGGCATAAAAAGTATTTGGCCACCAGCTACCTGCGAGTATCTGGTTGAAAAGCAGATAAGGTACAAATGCCACCAAGAAACCTGCCAATCCCATTCCGCCAGATTTAAAGCGTTCCTTTAGTGGGCGGTCTGCACACAGGATAACCAATAGCAACGGGCCTAACAAAGTAACTCCATCAGGACGGATCCAAACAGTCGCCGCCACGAGGACACCTGCCCAGAACCATTTCTGGCGCTCCCGTAATAGTATGAAAAGAAATGCTGTAGCAACCATCGAAAAAAGCAGGGTTTCCATGCCCGACCCGGCAGCCCAAACGAGATGCCATTCAAATATGAGTAAGGTACCAACCCATGGAAAACGCGGTTTTCGCGAAAATTTCTTACGGTAGAATCCCTCGCCGCTCAATGCAAGGCCCCATAAGCATAACCAGCCCAGAAAATTGGTCCACAAGTAAGGGCTCAATCGGAGGAGGTATCCAATCGCGAGCAAACTCGTCCATAATGGAGAAGTCGACCCACCAGATGGTTCTCCCGGGATATAGGCCCATTGCCCATGGATGGCGAGATTTCGGGCATACGTCTGGTGGATCCAGGCGTCATCCAAAGGGAATCCTACTCGATACGTGAGGCTGCTGGCTATAAGATATCCCCCCAGGGAAAAAAGTGCCATGATCCCCAGAAGACCAACATCTCTGATGGGAAATGAGCCCCATTTCGCTTCCCGAACTGCCCTAATCATTGGCTATGCGATATATGCTGAATGCTTTTGACTGTTGCACTAGTTCGAACTTACCCAGGCTACGAGGATGTTCGTATAGATCATCCAGGGACCTCGCATGGTCGAACTCGACGACCAGATAGGTTGCTCCATATTGCCTGGCTGCCTGCAAGATCGTATCCAGGGTACCATCCGGAATGACAATCGACCTTCGTCCGCTGGCTGACGTAAAGCCCGGAGGATTGTTAACCAGTGCAATCGCATCCCTGGCTGCCCCGATCTTCACAAGCTCTGCTTCCATATCCAGGCTCCTTTGCCAATCGCTATTCCAAATAGGGCGAGGTTCCTCTTTTCCAACCACCTTCGGAAAAGTAACAAATCCTGTATAGAGGATCGCCAGAATAACGAGCCCGACTGCAAATACGCGTGAAGCCTGGGGGATGTTCCAACCTCTCGCTCTTCCTACCTTATTAATTGCCATTTGGAACCCGATTGGGACGAGAGCCCACACGAGCGGTTGAATTGCAGCTCCTGAATGCAGGAAGCCACCCCTTGACCCAGCAAATGGGAAAACCATTACCATCACGGCCAGGAGCATCAACCAGGCTACTATCCCCAAACGGACTGCTGAGGATTTCCGCATCCGCCAACCACCGGTAATCGCCAATGGGAGCAAGAACACCTCACCCTGCACGCCCAGTCCGGTCTTCAGCTCGGCGAGAAGCGCCTGGCCACGAGAAGCAACCAACGCCGGCGTCCCTGCCGCCCACCAACGTTGAAAGGTCAGGTGACTCACCGGATAGCTATACAGCTCGTCGTAATTCAAAATCCAGAGTGCATGCCAACCTCCAGGCGAGAGTGGTGCGCCGGATACTATCATGGTATGCACCATCCATGGACCCATCACCACCAGATAACCCAACAGGATCCATCCCAATCCGTTGACTAATCGCCATATTGAATTCTTCTCGCCCATCCAACGCAAGAAAACGCTTCCCAATCCAAGCAATAACCACAGGATGCCATCTGCCCGCGCCAGGTGCATCAATCCGGCAACCAGGCCTACGCTGATCCATCGCCAACCGGACTTGTCTGAACGCAGTGGGAAAAGCCGGCTGGTCAGGAGGATGAAGCTGGCTCCGAGCAGCATGTATAAAATAAATGTGTCTGTAGTTCCTGCATAGGCCAAATAAAAACCGGGAAATACCGCCAGCAGTCCGGCCATCCACCCATGTTTGCGCTCGCCGGAGAGCGATACCGACAACAAGGCTGTTACTATCGGTACCAACCCTGAAAGCAGGATGAACGGAATGCGTGCAATTTGAAACCCGGTATTTCCGCTGATGAGGGGAGCAATTGCCGCGGTGATAGATGCCAGTGGCATCCAATAGGTATGAGAAGGATGTGGTATTCCCACGGGACTATCCAGGTAATTCCATAAAAACTGTTCCTGGAATCCTTGGCCGGAGGCAAGAGCGACTCCCCCACTGTAATAATAATCTGCGTCCATGTATCCGGGTGCGCTTTGGAAGCTCGCTACCGCGGTTGTTACTGTGATGCCTAACAGAAACAGGATGATTAGATCGCGCTTTTTCATCGAGGGAATAGCCATGTGCCTGAGGTCGATCTGGTGAAAAGTCGGTTAGGTAGGGTATTCGTCAAAGAACATTCGCGGACGGTGGAGAGACCACCAGCGCACCCACCATAAGGCCAGCATGGAGGTGAATGGCACCAACAAGACATAAAGTACACTCTCTTTGCTTTTCGGTCCATTGAGTAAATAGATAGCCCACAACCCAACCAGGATTAAGAATAAACATGCCCATGCAGATAATTGCCCTCCATTACCCCAACGTTCATTCCAGGAACGGAATAATAGGAAATATACAGGGATCAGGGAAATGTATTCAGGAGTCGAACTACGGGGGGCTACGAAAAAAGTAATCACCAGGGTTACCAGGGCTGTCCATGCAAACCAGCGTTCATCCCTCCCCCAGGCCACAACCCACTCCAGAACGAGATAAATCCCCATAAGCGAATAAAGCACCCAACTCAAGGGGTTCGATATCCCCGGGAATGCCTTTACGACAATCGCCACCACTGAACCTGCCCCTGAGATATTCTTTGCCAAATCCAGCGTTTGCCAGAACCATTGCGCCGGCCAGGTGGGTAGAAAGACGAGCGATAGCACGATCAAGAAAAGCAATCCCCCCATGATCCCGAGGGCGATTTTTCCTCTACCCGTTGAAAGACCCCAAATCAAGGCAAATATAACAACCAGGATGCTCATTTGTGGTTGCGTCGTCGATAAAGCTAGCAGTAAACCCGCGTCCATATCTCGTTTTCGCTGAACCATATAGATTGCCGCCAGAATGATCAGCATGTGGATTGGAGCGAAATCACCTAACACGATTCCCCGGGCCCCGCAGTACCATAAAAGCGAAAACGCAGCTACCACCACCAATCCCCAGATGGGCACTTTCCACCCTGAAATCTTCAGGCTGAGGTATCCTATGGCGATTAAGCAAATCTCCGAGAGGGTCATCCAAAGAGCACGAGCGCTAATCGGATCGATCGATCCAAACGGAGCAAAAAAAATCATCGCATAGAGGGGATAATCGAAACGGGCAATGTCCTCACCTTTTGCAACGTCTGCCGGTCTTCCATAGATCAACCGTTGCGTTGCATCGCTTACTATTGGATCATATGGACTAACGCTTTCTACAACCCAGTATTTAGCTGCATTCCAACGAGTTTGAAAATCATTCCCCAAGGGATGCGTTTGGCTGTAGGTATAATTCATCCAGGTCAAGCCGGCGATTGCTGCGATCACCAATATCAACACGATAAACACCATGAATAGATTGCGTTGGTTGCCCACGAGAAACCTTTCCGAACCGGTTTTTGCTTGACGTTCCTATTGATAGAGGGGATGCTGGATTTTAATCGCTAACCTTGCATAGGTCAAACGGATAAGGAGTGCTCCATGACCGGATTACAAACCCCTAATGAGATCCATCAACGCCCATAGACAACTGAGGTCGAATCCGAATAGAAGAGGCGCCAACCATTCTGTGCTAAGGCGCCCACAACAGGCCGGCCAGGCTCAAGCAAGATTAATCGGATATTCCACCGGTCTAGCGTTGCCTGCCAACCCTCTCCCAGGTTGACAATGTTCATCCACTGGCCGATGATTTCATCATTATAGAGGTCAGTTCGCCCATCCACAAAGACGGGGTATTCGGGAAGATTCCATTCCAGATAGCCACCCCAGTTGTAACTATTGAAAAGGCGTCCGGGGGGTTTCTCTTCGCGAATCCAATTCACCGCTCCAACTGGAAACATCTCCGTGAGTTGAGGAGCAATCATGGGTGGGTAAGCTACAAAGTAAAGGCGAGTTAATGCAGCAGCCAGGATCACCCCAGTGAAACTTAAATTGATCACCTTTCTGGCGATATCCGGAAGCTCTTTTCGTCCAATCTCTTGCAGACGGAGGAATCGAACCCTCCTTCCCTGTATTGTTCGGTGAGCTCGTTCCCCAAATCCTTTGATCGCCGACCACCCATATCGGGCAAGGATCGGGCTTGCCACAATGGCGAATGGGGCCAGGTTGCGATACGAAATGAAGGCCAGATACCCGAATAAGGTAAAGCTGACAAGGTCAGTCCCGTCAATTCTCATTCGAGACAGGCTGATGGCAGCTATGCAAGCGAAAAGCAACCAGAGCATACTTTGCTGGCCGATCTGGTGGAAATCAGGGGATGCCCATTCAGCAATGTACTGCTGAAGCGCTTGAATTCGAATTGTTTGAAAAGGGACCAACCAGGTATTAAATCCATTCGGGTTGATCACAACCAAGAGACCACTCACCAATCCCCACAAACCAAGCAGTAATATTGGTTTCCAAGGAAGCTGTCCCGCGCACGGATATCCGGGGATGTGGTTAATTACCTCGCCGATGAGTACAGCCCCAATGAGAATGAATCCGAGGGTGTAACCGGCATGTATGTTCGACCATAGGATGAAAATCAAGGGTAACAGCCAAAGCCGGTCAACTCTTTTCCACTTGTAAAGATAAAGCAGGTAGGCAACTAAGGCCAGGATCACTAGTGAAAATAATTGCGGTCGAGGAGACCACAACCACGATTCCACGATCGCCGCCAGGAGTAACACTGCTGCTCGTAATATTGCGGGACCTTCGAGCTGAAGGGAAACGAGTCCGATGCTGGCGGTTGCGAGAAGCGCAACCAGGCTCCCCAGAGCCAGGTAGCCCCCTTTCGCGAATAAGGAATAGAGGATGACCTCAGCCAACCAGGAGTGATTGTGCCACGTTGCGCCATAACGCGTATAGGAAAACAGGTCGGTGAGCAAGACATGTCCGCTGGCCAGGGTCTCTTTCCCAGCGCTTAAATGCCACCATAGGTCAGTATCCAGAGGGATTCGGACTGCCATGAAGAAGACCAATAACAGGCTTGTCATCATGATAAAAAGATCACCAGATCGTTTGATATTCGTTTGATGAAGAGCCAGTTCGATAGCCGCCATAATCCAATCCCTAGTTGTTTGCAGAGATTCCGAAGGCTGGTAGATCGACTCTACCAGAAAGATGATAGAACACCTGGTAATCTCCAATCCTTTGCTCTTCCCAACGGATGTTAGCTATTCGTAATGAATCGCGGAGCAAATCATTAAGCATAGGGTGATTTACCGTAATATAAGCTGCCCGCTGGCTAGCGGCTACCAGATTCTGGTATGGAGGGTAGCGATCATCCCGACTTGTATATCGGAGGTCTTTGTGATAAGGCAGCCGGGGGATAAAAATCAGGCTTTCACCCGATAGGAAGGCAAGTGGATAGCTAACCCAGTAGGTAGAATACCCTCGTGTTTCACCATTCGATTCTAAAAACGTTGCTAACTCAACTGTATAGCGTTGGTCTATCAAGGTCTCAGGATTGAATTGGGTCGACAATCCTGGAGGATTTGCAAGGGCAGATTGAAG
>JAQTMA010000139.1:0-2059 GCA_028714615.1 Anaerolineaceae bacterium
CAATATACTCGTGGAGATGGCGCCCGAAGATATATGCGACCGACGCAGGCGGTTCCCGTGGGATGCGCAGGAGGTGCATGTGCGCTTCTTCCAACATCCTGCCGCCCTTGCGATGGTTGCATTGCGCGCAGGCAGTGACCACGTTAGTCCAGGTGTGTTGACCGCTGAGATGACGGGGAACCAGGTGGTCGATGGTCAGGTTCTCCATTCGCCGCCCGCAGTATTGGCAGGTGAAATTATCGCGCCGGAATACTTCACGGCGGGATAGTTTTACGCGCACTCGCGGGCGCGAGATCATCTTATCCAAGCGAATGACACTGGGCAGTGGGTAGCTGCGTGAAATGGTTTTGATCTCTCCCCGCCCATTGAGCACCAGCGAAGCCTTATCGGCCAGAATCAATCCAATCGCCCGATGTGTATCACACACGTTAATAGGCTCAAAGTTAGCATTCAATACAAGTACCGGATCCGACATTCCTAAATTATAGCATCACATAAATGGCGGACAATTCCTCTTCTCAGAAATTCTATTTTTCTAATAACGGATTTACGAACGGTATATCGTGCACATTCTTTACCATTCGCTATAATATATGCAGGTGTTGGGTTGACAAAGATACAGGGTTCCCACATTCTCATCACGGGTGGCAGCGGTTTCATTGGTCACAACCTGGCAGCTCGCTTCGTCCAGGACGGTGCGCTGGTACGCGTGCTTTCTCGCAATCCGCACACAGCTCGCCTACAACCAGGCGTTGAAATTGCTGCGTGGGATGCTCGCACTCCTGCGGGATGGGGACACCTGATCGAAGACACCGACATCGTGGTCAATCTGGCGGGTGAAAACCTGGGCAGCTTCCCATGGAGCGACGACCGGGTGCGCCGCATCCGCTCCAGCCGGGTAGAAGCCGGACAAGCACTGGTCGCGGCTATCCATTCCGCGGCCCATAGACCTCAGATGCTGCTGCAGGCTTCAGGCATCGGTTACTATGGCATCGACCTGGAGCGCGAGATGACTGAATCCTCACCTCCCGGCCAGGATGTGCTCGCTCAGATCTGCGTGGCATGGGAAGCTTCTACCCAACCGGTGGAAGAGCTGGGCGTGCGGCGGGTGGTCACCCGGACTGCCCTGGTGCTGGACAGTCAGGAAGGTGTTCTTCCGCGTATGGCTTTGCCCTTCAAACTATTCATCGGCGGTCCGTTGGGGAATGGAAATCAATGGGTACCTTGGATCCACAGGATGGACGAAGTTGGTGCCATGGCTGCCCTGATCGCAAATTACACTGCCCAGGGAAGCTTCAACCTGGTTGCGCCAGGTATCGTTCGCAACACGCAATTTGGCCGGGCGCTGGCAAGAGTCCTACACCGCCCATATTGGCTTCCCGCTCCAGGCTTCTTCCTGCGCTGGGTGCTCGGGCGGATGAGCATCCTGGTTCTGGACGGGCAAAAAGCCATACCTCAGCGCTTGAATCAGTTCGGGTACGCGTTCCACTTTCCCGAAATTCAAACCGCTCTCGCAGACGTCTATATGTTATAATCCGGCGCTGAGGCTTTTGTGGTGGACGGATGTGCGCCCTCACCCCAGAGGGCTCTTTTTTGTAGATCGGGAGGCAAACATGCGTGGGGATAAGATGGCAATCGACGAGCAGGTCGAATATTTACTGCAGGGTACCGAATATGGGGACGATTCTCTGCGAGACGCGATGGCGTCCGAGCTACGCCAACGGCTGGTCGAAGCCCAGGAAGAAAGACGACCTCTGCGTGTCTACTGCGGTTACGACCCGCGCACCACCGATCTTCATTTGGGTCATACCGTGACCTTACGAAAACTCAGCCAGTTCCAGGAGCTGGGCCATGAGGTTACCTTCCTGGTTGGGAGTTATACTTCCCTGATCGGCGATCCCTCAGACAAAGACAAGCTGCGCCCGCTCTTGACCCCCGACCAGGTAGAAGCAAATGCACGTACCTACGCCGAGCAAGCCTACCGCATCCTGGATCCCAAAAAGACCATTATTCGTTACAACGGAGAGTGGCTCTCCAAACTCACCTTCGCTCAGCTCAT
>JAQTMA010000139.1:2159-10779 GCA_028714615.1 Anaerolineaceae bacterium
GTGGCCGTTCTTAAAAGTTGATCGCCAACCGTCGCAGCCAGCCGGCTGTTATCCTGTTCGACTACGATCGCTACTGCCAGAGGCGTCCCTTGCCATTCGGGCAGCGTCCCACCGATGAACCAACTTACCCATTTATTCGAGCCATTTGGCGCTCCCCCGAGCGCCTGCCATAGAGGTGCATCTGTTCTTGCCAGGAGGGCAGCTACCCGGTCTGAAGTACCCGTTACGAAAACCCGGCGGGGTGCGCCATCAGCCGGCAGCACGCTCCACCCCTGAGCTGGGGACTGCACCGCGATTGTCAGGCGAGGTTGGGGGAGCATCCCATCCGAGCTGATCGTCGCGGCAGCCAGCGCCATTTGTAACGGACTAATCTGAACGCCTCCTCGGCCGATCGCTGCCTGCTCGAGAGGATCGATCGCCGGTGGGATTGGTTGGCTGGCGACCGGCAAGGGGATGCCTGGAGCCTGGTAGAATCCCAGCCGGTTGAACAATGCCAACGTCTCGCTCGCTCCCAATGCTTGAGCCAGATTGACCAGTGGATTGGGACATCCGGCGCTTACCGCGGCAGCAAAAGTGGGATTTGCCGCAAGCAAGCCACTGCAACGGACGATCCCTTCTTTGGATAGATAATCCACTCCGTCAGCTAATTCCGGCAATGGTTCACCTCGGCTGATCCTGGCAGCCATGAAAAACGGACCAAGCACAGTACCGGGGGGATATTGTCCCTGAGCAGCCCGATCGAGCAATGGCGCACCCGGGTCCTGGCTGATTTTCGCCCAGTCATCACTGAGCCGGGCCGGGTCGAAATAAGGGTGGGAAGCCATTGCCAGGATTTCCCCACTGCGCGCATTGATTAAAACGGCTGCACCAGCGTTAGTTCCCAGAGCTTCATCTGCAATCCTTTGCATATTGAGATCGATCGTCAGGCGCACGTCCAGCCCTGGGGGAGGTTGGCTGTAAAGCGTCTGAGACCACCACAAAGTGGAGGCTGGGTATCCTTGCATCCCACGCAGGTAAGCGTCGAGGGACGCTTCCAATCCAGCCAAACCGTAAATCGGGTCAGTGTACCCCGTGATCGGGGAGAGTGGAGGGTAATTGAGCAAGCGGGTGTAGCTCCCAGGCGAGCCACTGGTCGAGCTGATCGCCAGATCATTGCGATCCAATAAAGACCCGCGCTTGACGAAGCGATCATTGATCGATCGCCGGGGGTTATCATAGCGCGCAAGCAAGGCATCACTCCGGTATACTGCCCACCAGCCATCCAATAACGCCGCGGCGACTAATCCGATCATCAGAAGGGATCCGAGCACGAGATAAGGGCGGGTATTCGGTAGAGCGGCCGGTTCGTCCTCTGGCTGATTACTGATCTGCAACAAAAGCAGGAGGGAAAGGTAGGAGGTTAGGAGGGATGAGCCCCCATAGGAAACAAATGGGAGAGTGATACCCGTCAGCGGAAATAAACGTAAGTTCCCCCCCATGATCAACAAGCTTTGCGCCGCCAAATAGATCGTCAACCCGGCTGCCAGGGAGCGCTGGTAAAGGTCAGGCGCGCAAAAAGCTACGCGTAACCCGCGCACCATCAGAATAGCGACTAATAGTATGATCGCAATGGACCCAACCAGGCCCGCTTCTTCCGAGATGGCAGAGAAGATAAAATCAGAGATGGCCACCGGCACAACTCCGGGGTTTCCCAATCCAGGGCCTTGCCCTCCCAACCCGCCGGCAGCCACTCCCAGGAGCGATTGCACAATCTGGTAGGACCGCCCGGTTGGATCAACCCAGGGATTGATCCAGGCATCTACCCGCAAGCGAACCACATCGAAACTGAAGTAGGCTGCGACTGAAGCCAGGCTGATCATTCCCAGGCTGACGGCTACCACGCGCTTTAACCCCAGGGCGGTGAATAATATGGCGGCATAAATAAAGATGAGTAGTGAGGTCGTCCCCAGATCGCGTTGTGCGATCAGGAGAACCGCCGCTACCCCGGTTACTGCCAGGGTGGGGGTGAGCAATTGCATTAAGCTGAACTGAGCCAGCATGTGATCTGCCAGGTAGGAGGAGAGATAAACGATCAATAAGAGCTTGAGCGGTTCGGATGGTTGAAAATACACACCACAACATCCTAGCCAAAGACGCGGCCCCGGGCCACCCGGGTACGTTCCGAAGAAAAATGTCAGCCCTGTCAACAACAGCCCGCCGGTGAGCCAAAGATACTTGTAGCGCCGAAGAAATGGCAGGACGTTGGGAACACGCAATCCAGCTATGAACACAGCAATACAAACCGCCAACCAAGCGCTCTGGCGCGCTCCAAACCCATCTGATATGCGCCAGATAGTCATCAATCCCCAACCAGACAAGAACGCCGCTACTGGCAGTAAGAATGGATCTCGTTCGGGGAGTAATTTCCGGGAAGCCCGGTCGGCGATTAAGAACAAGAGCACCCAGGCGATAAAACCGAACCAGTGGGTCCACCGGAGCGTTACCTGCCAGCTATGGTAACGCACCGCCGGTGAGAGTGTCAGGATTGTGGCGTATAGCAACAGGAAAAGAGCCGCTAGTCGCATCAAGCGGCTTTGGGTCTGATCGATTTTCGAAGCAGGGTGAGGTGCGGAGAAGAGCCAGTTCACCGGGGCAGGTACTTTCCAAGCAGCAGATCGAGATTCTGCCGGGCTTTGGTTGGAATGCGTTCAGGCGCTGTGATTATGGCGTCGCGCAAAGCATCCGGACAATGACACGCACGGTCTGGGTTAAGGTTGCCCACCAGAATGCGGATCGCATCTTGGGCCACCTGGGTGTTATGTTGGAGGATCCGGACCACCATCTCAACGGTCACCGGCGCCTCCGTGGTGTGCCAAACATCATAATCCGTCACGTGCCCCATGATCGCATAACACATCTCAGCTTCTCGGGCCAGGAACGCCTCCGGGCAAGCGGTCATCCCGATGATTGACATCCCCCAGGCGCGGAAAATATTCGATTCAGCTTTGGTGGAGAAACGCGGACCTTCAATGGTGAGCAGAGCGCCTCCCTTATGAACCGGTGCTCCCGTTTGCGTAGCTGCATCCGCTAACTGGCCGGATAAGTCCTCGCAAAATGGGTCTGCGCTGCCGATGTGGACGACCAAACCATCCCCAAAAAATGTGGCCTTGCGAACTCCGCGGGTGAAATCAAATAATTGATCGGGGATGATGATATCGCCGGGTGTGTAATCTTCTCGAAGCGAGCCGCATGCGCTGATGCTAACGATGCGTTCAGCGCCGAGCTTCTTTAAAGCGAAGATATTCGCGCGGTAGTTGATTTCGCTTGGTGAGATCACGTGCCCGATACCGTGGCGCGCCAGGAAAGCTACCCGTTTGCCAGAAAGCTTGCCCACGATGATCGGTGCGCTAGCATCTCCAAAAGGTGTTTTCACCTCATGGAGGCTTGTTTCTTCCAATCCGGGCATGGAATATAACCCCGAGCCGCCGATAATGGCGATTTGAACGGGCATATCGTTCATGGTATCCCTCCTTTTTGCTACCGGTCGTGGATCATGACGCTCAGATTTACCTGGCCGCAGCGGAGCTCATCCCCGGATACGATGACCGTGGGGATATCCAGGCGTTCCTGGTTGAGGAAGGTTCCGTTGGTGGATTTCAAGTCTTCAAGCCACCATTGGTTGTGGTGAAAGCTCAGGCGGGCGTGGCGTGCAGAAATGGTCTCGTTGGTGATGGAACACTCGGCTGCAGAATCGCGACCGATGATAAGCTCCGGGGTGTGATAAAGACGCGTACGCTTCTCCTGATCTTCCAGCCAGGTGAGTTGCAAGCTCGGAATTCGTCGCCGGTTGAGCAGAGCGCTTTGCTGGCGCAGGTCTTGCCACAACACATAAAACGCCCAGCCCAAAAAGCTATATAAGGCGACAGCCAGTGCAATCCGTAAGATCAGAACCAGGATGCCGGTCATTTGTTCCGGTTCGGTGTAGCCTTCGCATGCGTGGTTGAGGGCATGCTTTGGGTGGAACCAGGCGGGACATCTGCATTCTGCCCAGTTCCAGTTTCGGGTTGGTAGCCGTCTTGTCCAAATATCAACGGGACGCCGGCCAATGAGATGACGTCTCCAGGATTCAAATCGATCCGGCTAATGCGTTGACCGTTGACGTAGGTGCCGCCAGTCGAGTTCAAATCGAACAATACGTAACGCCCGTGTATGGCGCGCAATTGGGCATGGCTCCGTGAAATGCGGGGGTCATCGATCGTGAGATGGTTGTCCAAGCGCCGGCCGATATTTACCACCAATTGGCGAAGGGGGAAGGTATCCAACCCATTAACAATGAGAAAGGCATTCTTTGGGATAATATTCGCCGGTATCTTCGGCGCTGTCACCTGGGTCACCAGGGCTGCAGTATCACCCAGGGGCCTCGTATCGATCCTGGCGATCACCTGCACCCCCTGCGTGGGAAGTTCCGGGTTAGCCGCGAGGCGCATCACCGGTTCCGAAGGGAATTGGATGCCTGCCTCGGTGGCTGCCTGTTGCAGGTGACGGGACATCTGGTCCATGAGTTGTGGGTCAGCTTGCCAATACGGCAATCGCTCAGGATGCACCTGGATGGTATACGTATTGGGGGCGAGGTATTGCCCATCCTTGGAGATCGTCAGGTGGGCGTGCATGCTGGCGACCAGCTCGTGCACCAGATTTCGCGGTGCGCCCCACGGCATCAATCCTGTGAGCCGGTTTTCGATCAGGCTTTCTAGCCGGGCTTCAATCCGGTCGAGTTGGTCTTTCATCGGGGTACTACCGGGGGATGACATAAGCATCATTATACCCAAAGGAATGGAAGATACAAAGACCACCGATTTCACTCTATGGTTGTAACCAAGGGGTAGAGGATATTCTTACTCCGATTTGACCCTTATGGTGCTGATCTCCGCGAAACGCGCATTGGTTAACTTGACCAGATCGGTTAACCCCAAGCGGATATTCAGCCCGCGTTGCCCCCCGGAGATGTGGATTTCATTGAATTCTTGAGCAGCTCGATCGATCCATACCTCGAATCCCTTATTCATTAACGCCAACGGCGAGATCCCTCCCGCTTGCAGCCCGGTCAGCCGCTCTGCTTCGCGCTCGGTTGGAAGATGCATCTTTTTTTCTCCAACTGCTGCAGCCAGCGCCTTCAAGTCAACTTCGCGGTCGCCAGGAATCACCGCAAGGATGCCCTTGCCGGGCTTTTCGCGCTCCACGACAATGGTTTTCAACACCTGCCCACCCGGTACACCCATTAGTCGCGCACTCTCCAGTGCACCCAGCTTTTCCTTGGGAAGCTCGAACACCTTGAAACCGATCTTTTTTGATATCAACATGCGGGTGACATTATTGGTTATCATTCTTTCTCTTCATATGGAGTAGATTGAGATTACGAGAATGTCTTTTCTGCAACGAGTATTGCATGATTCTGCACCTGTGTCAAAAAGACTGGAACAAAAAAAGCCCTGAATTGACAGAAGCACGCATCCACTATACGATATAAGCCGTCCATGTCATTCAATAATAGGATTCAAATTTAACGGAGGTCTCCATGCAAGAATTTCAAAAAACAACTCGCAACCGCATCAACCGGAAACCCGAACGCGGTCGTTACGATGCCGTTACCATTTACCAAATACTGGATGAGGCTTTGCTGTGTTACGTCGGATTTATCGACGAAGGACAACCTACCGTCATTCCTAACAACCATGCCCGCATGGGAAACACGCTCTATCTGCATGGGGCTAAAGCTAGCCGGATGCTGAGAATCATACAGGATGGAAATCCGGTGTGTGTGACAACTGCAATTGTAGACGGAATCGTCTTTGCACGTTCCGTTTTTGGCCATTCGATCAATTATCGTTCCGTGGTCCTGTTTGGGCATGGGCGAACGATCAGTAAAAACGAGGAGAAGCTGGCGGCATTAAAGGCAATCACTGATCATGTAGCACCTGGTCGCTGGACAGAAGCTCGTTTACCCACCCAGAAAGAGCTGGATGCCACTTTAGTGATCGCCATCGAAATCGAGAGTGCTTCCGCCAAAGTGCGCAACGACCCCCCAAAGGAGGACGAGGAGGAAGATGCCCCGGCGGTCTGGGTTGGAGTGCTCCCTCTCACGGTACAGGCTGGCCTCCCACAGCCTGAGGTGCGGCTCAACAACGAAATTGTCATCCCGGAGTATATCAGCTCTTATCGCCGAAAATAGCAGTAATCTCTACCGGTGGACACTCCCATTCAAAATACTCTACGCTCTTTCGATGCGAGGCGCTGACATTTGTGATCAAGCTCTGAGATAGATCGGGTTGCTGAAAATCCACCCGCGTCTCTGACCAAACGCCTGGAGATAGGCTTCCACGCGGTAAACACCCGGTTCGCTGGTGATGTGGGTAATGTTCTCCCGGTTCAGCCAGGTTTTCAGCACCCGACCATTTTTGACCAGGACTAACTCGGTTGGCCTGGGCAAATGAATTTGGATCGTAACTCCGCCCTTGGCCGGCATCTCATCCCCCATCCACGCCTGACGGTCACGCCCTACAGCGGTAAAACGAAAACCACGTGTTGAAGCCGGCAAATCGTAGCCAACAAATGCATGCCCATCCCGTAATGCCTGGTATATGGCACGCCGGTCACTCTCCAAATTGCCAGTGAGGGGTCCAGGCAGGTACACGTGGGTATTGATGGCGCTGAAGTGAAATCTGTATGGGAATAATGTCCTGCGAAGCGGACCAAGGTGCTTGGGCAGTGCATGCGCGTCCGACCCGCCGATAGCTACCCAGCGCTTGCTGTCCTGGGTTAGCTCATCCCATTTCTGTAAAGTCTCGGGCAAGGGTGCGTGGGCAATGTATTGTGGATTGAACGCATAGAAGATGGCCTCCGGCAAGCTCTTGATGACGGTTTTTAGCTCACTAAATCCGTTCCAGAGTTCAATCCCGTTGAAACCCCGCACTTCCCAATTTACCCAGGAGATATCCGCTTCACCGAATGCAGGCAGCGCCACATCAAACGGATGGGCGATAAACGCCAATGCGTTTTTCAAGCGTACCTGGTCAAGAAGGCGTTGTGGATCGGGGGCATAAGGAGATAATTCGGCGTCAGCGCCAAACACCAGCAAGTGGTTTTTCTGCGGGTCCCGCGCCTGATCATGGATCTCCTCACCTACCAGCATGAGGACGCGCTTGCCCCCTTCCTGGTAGTATCCTTCAGGGCCGTTCACCCAGACGTTATGATCCGTCACGATGATCGCATCCAACCCGGTTTTCATGGCCGCGCGGGCGATATCAGCATGGCTTCCATGACCATCTGAATAGGTGGTGTGCATGTGCAGATTGACGACGATTTCGTGCATTCTCGCCTGGTGGTTGACGATTCCGATTGTATAAAGGTATAATCCGCTTGGTTATCTATTCGAGGAGGAAGATCTTGGTTACTTACTTCGACATCGCGTTGATTATAACTTCAATCGCCTTGATCGCCAGCGTCATCCTGCAGTCTAAGGGTGTTGGGTTAGGGGGCCTGACCGGGCAGGACACGGGTGGGGTGTTCACGGCTCGCCGAGGCATTGAGAAGACTTTATTCTGGATCACAATCGGATTGGCTTCTCTGTTTTTCATCCTGACCATTATCGCGGTGATATTAAGTAAATAACAGTAGGAATTATCCGAGGAACCAATCCGTAATCAGGGTTACCCGGGCGGCTCGCCATTCAAGTAGGGGAGACGCCCTTTTGGTATTCTACCTATGAAGAGACTCCGTTGGCAAATCGTTGTCATTCTACTGACAGGCATAGTGGTCGGTGTTTTACTCATCACCCAAAAAGCTCCGTCCACCCAAAATCCATTGACCGGCCCCGAGCCGGTGAGTGGCGGCGTATACTCGGAAGGCTTGATTGGTTCAATCCAACGCCTGAATCCCCTACTAGACCGGTACAACCAACCTGACAGAGACATCGACCGGCTCCTGTTTTCTGGTTTGGTGCGTTTCGATTCCCGCGGAGCTCCCCAAGCGGATCTGGCCGAATGGGGCGTCTCACAAGATGGGACGACGTATAACTTCCTGCTCAAAAAGGATGCGATCTGGCACGATGGCCAACCCATAACCAGCGACGATGTCGTCTTCACGTACAACCTATTAAAATCCCAGAGTCGCCTGGTTTCAGAGGATATGCAAGCTTTCTGGAAGGATGTCGAAATCAGGAAGCTGGACGAGCGCAATTTCCAGTTCCTGTTACCCGAGGCTTTCGCGCCATTTTTAGATTACCTGACGATCGGCATCTTGCCGCAACATTTACTCAGCACTCAGACCCTCGACCAGATGGTGGATGCCGATTTCAATCTGCGGCCGGTGGGGAGTGGACCGTACCGCTTTGACCACATGCTCATTGCCAATAACAAGGTCATTGGTGTGGCTTTGGCAAGCTTCGATAAATACTACGGGAGTAAACCGTTCATCCCACAGGTGATCTTCCGGTATTATCCGGATTCCCAGAGCGCATTCCAGGCTTACCAGGCGAACGAGATTCTAGGGATTAGCCAAATTACAGCAGACGTCCTCCCAAAAGTATTGGCGGACCCAAATTTGCTTACCTATACAAGCCGGCAACCAGCCCTCACAATGGTGC
>JAQTMA010000140.1 GCA_028714615.1 Anaerolineaceae bacterium
AGGGGCTACTCCACGCCGGTATTGAGCCCATCCTTCACTTTAGCGGTAAACCTGAAGATGCTGTCTCAATACCGGAAATGAAGATATTCCTTGACAGCTATGCGAAGTGGGGCGTCCATTATGTAGTTTTTTTCGACCGTCCCAACAGCCGATCTACCTGGTCCGCCGCAGCGTGGGCTCAAGAAGCCCTGGTCGAGCGTTTCGTCGATAAGTTCATTCCCCTCGCGGAGGCAGCCGTCCAGGCTGGCTTGACTCCGGTCTTCTCTCCCCTTGAGCCGGGCGGCGATTATTGGGATACAGCTTTCCTGAGCTCTGCGCTCCAATCCATGCAGCGCCGTAAACAAACGGCTATCCTCGACAACCTGGCGATCTCAGCTTATGCCTGGACAGGAGCACATTCCCTTAACTGGGGCGCAGGCGGACCGGAGCGCTGGCCAGGGTCTCGACCATATTTCACCCCCAACACAGAAGAAGATCAGCGTGGTTTTCGTATCTTCGACTGGTACCTGGCCATCTCCCGCTCTGTGGTCAGTCACACATGCCCGATTCTGCTCTTCGGGGCCGGTAGCTCTCTGGATCATCGCGCGCTGCCTGCCCCCAGTATTACCCCGGTCGTCCATGCCCAAACCCTCCTGAATGTAGGCCGGCTTCTAGCAAATGAAAAGGTCGTCGATCCGAGTAATTCCGACTCTGTATTCGATGCCATTCCCGACGCGGTGGTGGCGTGCAATTTCTGGCTGTTGGCAGCCGACACGAAAAGTCCCTATTCCAAACAAGCTTTATTCCAACCAGACGGGCAGGCATTGGCTGCAGTGGGGGCATTCCGCCAATGGATCAGCAGCCGTACCGACATCGCTATGAAAAAGGTCGTTCACAACCACACTGCTGACCAAGTCATTCACCCCCCCATCGCACACTACCTGCTTCTGCCCAAATATGACTGGGGTGTAGCCGACTGGCACCTGGAAATCATCCGTCCGTTTGTAAAAAAACACCATCCGACCATCGGATTTTCCATTGAGGAAGCAGAACATGCTGCCAAAGTGACCGTAATCGGTGGCCCACAAGCATACTCAGAAGAAGCCATCAACCATCTGCGCCAGGTTGGTTGTTACGTGGAGCGGATTAGCGGAGATGGCACGACAATTGCAACTATCCTGGCAGAGAGGTGAAAAATGACCCTAACCATGACATCCAACCCAATTCGCCAGTCCGCCATTGAAGTTCACAAACCTGTGATCAAAGTCATCGGGATGGGCGGTGGTGGTTGCAATGCCGTCAATCGCATGATCGAGCTCGGAATGAGTAACGTCGAATTCCTCGCCGCGAACACAGATCACCAGGCGCTGCAGAGCTGCCTGGCTCCGGTGAAAATCCGTTTAGGTCCCCAGACCACCCGCGGTCTGGGAGCCGGTGGAAATCCGGAGATCGGACATGCGGCTGCCGAAGAAAGCTTCCGCCAGTTGGGCGCAGCCCTGGCAGGCGCAGACATGGTTTTCCTCACAGCGGGTATGGGCGGGGGCACAGGGACAGGTTCCATTCCGATTGCCGCCCAAGTTGCCCGGTCCGTTGGCGCAGTCACGATCGCCATCGTCACCACACCTTTCTCGTTTGAAATGGGACGGCGTCAGAAAAACGCTCGTGAAGGGCTGGCGCGCTTACGCCCCCACGTGGATACCCTCATCACGGTGCCTAACGATCGCCTGCTCTATGTTGCCCCACGTGACCTGCCGATGGAACTGGCATTCCGGTTAGCCGATGACGTGCTTCGCCAGGGTATTCAGGGCATCACCGAGCTCATCACCGAGCCCGGCCTGATCAACGTAGATTTTGCTCACATTCGTCGTTTGATGCAGATGGGTGGCGGTTCACTCATGTCCATCGGCCAGGGGCATGGGGAAGGTAAAGCGCGTATGGCGCTTGAGCAGGCCTTGCACCATCCTCTCCTGGAATCGGTGGCGCTCGATAGCTCAGCAGGAATCATCGCCAATTTCACCGGTGGAAACGATCTGACCTTCTTGGAAGTAATGGATGCCCTCACCTACTTGCAGGAACAGACTGTGGGAAAAGCTGAGATCATCCCCGGGGTAATCAATGACAACCGTCTCCAGGGTCGCACACAGGTCATCCTGATCATCACCGGTTTAGGCGCCACCTCTCTCGAAGAAGCCCTGCCTGGGGCGGAACGCATCAATCCGTACCAAAAACCGCGGGCGACATTGGCAGAACAATCCGCTCCTTTGACGCAACCTGCATACCGGTCCCAACCGGCGCCCGCGGCTCAACCGCCAAGTTCCCCCCAGGTAGAAATGGGTTCCGGGCAAATCAATCTAGATATCCCAGCCTTTATGCGCCGGCGGGCTCGCTATGCCAATGCAGTGTGCGAAGATAGAAGGTAATCATGGAAGCCAACATTCTCGATAAAGTTTGCGAACAGGTCTACCGTAAGTTCCCCGATATGGCTGGCAGTAAGCCGAAAGTCCAGCCCCAGGCTGAAACCTCCTCCTTTCTGATCTCCTTTAAAGGAAGCGCAACCACGGCTGACGGCAAAAAGATACAGCGCATCGTCCGCGTCGTTGCAACTGACAAAGGCAAGATCCTCAAATTTAGTACCTCCCGCTAATCTTACCAGACGAGGTCCCCCATGATCGCGAAAACTCTTTGCTCCCGCGCCGAGCTCTCTTTTTGGAACATCATCATTCCCTTAATGAGCACCTCCCCTCTCTTCCGCCGTGTATATCGCAAGCTCTATCTTTTCAACCGCGATCACCGCGGAATCGCATGGATCCCGACTGTCATTTTTACTTTTGCCAGTTTAGGCCTCCTGACGGGTTTCATGCTTGGGCGGATGGGAACCTCCCTCTGGTAGAGCCTCATGTCTGGGGGATGCACTTGCCTGTGTAGTGAGACCAGCTTGAAAACGGATTGATCCGGATTACCACTTTTGAGCTTGCATCTGGTAGAATAGATTCAGAAAGCAGTATCCAAAACAATCGAACCCAGACGCGGCCTACGACGACCCCCAACCGCAACTTAAGTTCACCCTGAAAGTCCGTTCCTGATCACTTCATGAAAGCGGTCGTCATCCTTCTTTCGATAGTCGCTTTTATTGCCTGCCTGATCCTGGGAATTCAGGCAGGCAGTCGTTCAATTAAACCTCCGGACAGTAAATCTACCTCTACCCCCAACGTATGGACATCGCCGGGACATCAGCGTACGGTTGTGATAATTGTCGCGGACGATCTTCAAATTCCGGCCCCACGCCTGGTCAGCGTTTGGGTAGAGGTTTACCGTCCTGACTTACCCCTGGTCACCTTTCTACCCCTTTTTCCTCCCAACATGGTCACAATTACCACCGCTCCACCGGATCTGGCTGGGACTTTCGCACTTAGCCCTGACCATACTCCTTCTGAAGGTTTCCTTACGGCGCTACACGCATACAAGTTTGAGTGGAATGGATATATTCTGACTGATCAATGGGGTCTTGCGCGCACCGTCGATTGGCTCTCAGGCGTCTATTTGAGTAACAACCCCGCCGATGGCGCCGCTGCCCTGGCTAGCCTGGTGAACCCTTGGGAGGATCCTCTTGGAGCTCTGCAAACCCAACAAAAACTGCTCCTCAGTATTTGTGAAAAAGTCGCTACTCTGAAACCGGAAGCCAACTGGCTGGAATTGGCCGGAACCCTGATGCCCCAACACCTGCATACCGATCTAAGCCTGGAGTTGGCGATCACGGATTGGAAGAGTCTGGCAGCCGGGCCGGATCCCATCCGCTGCGACATCCCCTCTCCTTAATTTAAATGACAAGCCCTTGGGTGAGGGGGGCACCCAGGGGCCTGTCAACATCTATTCTACCACATCCGTCCTGAATAACAAGCGCATTGTCTATCGATTTCGCGCGAATTCTCTGTCAGGCGCCCATTCCTCTTGGTAATCGGTGACTACCGCTATGGAATTGCTAAGGGAGGGAGGCTGGAATACTACCCAGGGTAACTTTCACCTGGCTGGTTTTTCCATCCCGCAAGACATCGAGGGTGGCTTGCTGGTCAGCCTGGTATTGGGAGAGGATGTTGCGCAAGTCCTTGAGGCCACTGACGCTTTGTCCATCGATGGCCGTGATCACATCTCCACCGATAAAAATGTCCTGCCCATTGATCGTCAAGCTCTGCGTTCCAGCTTTTAGTCCGGCGCGCGCAGCCGGGCTGCCTGGTTGTACCTGCTCAACCAGAACCCCCTGCTGGTTCGAAGGGAGCTTCATCGCCTGGATAATTTCAGGAACCAAATCGAACCCGGAAATGCCTAGATAAGCGCCATTTGTCACCTGTGGATTTTGCGGGTTTATCGGATTTCGCGGGACTTGCGAGCTTTGAGGTGGTGTAATAGCAGCCTGGTCAGATGGACGAGCTTCGAGTGTAACGTCGACGGTCATATTCTTTCCACTCCGCAACAGGTTAAGCGTTATCTTTTGGCCCACATTCGTTGACCGACTCAGATAGGTGACCATATCATCGAAGGTTTTGATTTCATGACCATCGATTGCAACAATTACGTCTCCTCCAACTGCGCCTTGCTGCCCGTTAATCGTTACCGGTTTGGTGCTGCCCTGGATACCAGCCTTCGCTGCCGGGCTCCCCGGAGTGACCTCAACCACCAGTACACCCCGCTGGTCGCTGTTCAAACCCATCGGTTGCGCAAGTTCGGGCTTCATGGTCGTCCCTGCAATCCCGATCCAGGGGTGATCATAATGACCGTTCAAGATCAAAGCCGGGATAACTTTGTTGACCAATTCAGAAGGGATCACAAAGCCGATTCCGGAGTTTGAACCCGACTGGGATTCGATCGCCGCAGTGACACCCATCACGTGCCCCTGGTCATCGACCAGCACACCACCCGAATTGCCCGGATTGATGGGCGCATCCGTCTGTAGAATATCCGGGATTGTATAATTCAATCCACTTTGGAATCCAGAATTATTATTGCTCACCGGGAGAGAACGCTGAAGACCACTGATAATCCCGACGGACATCGACCCTTCCAGCCCATAAGGGTTTCCAATGGCGATCGCCAGTTGACCAACCTTCACCTGAGTTGAATCCGCCAGAGTAATCGGCTGCAAGCGGTCCGCAGGTACATCCACCTGAATAACAGCCAGATCGCTATTCACATCTGTCCCGATCACTTTAGCTGCGACCGTCAATCCATCTGAGAAAGTCACATTCACCGTAGTAGCCCCATCAACAACGTGGTTGTTGGTGACGATGTGGCCTTGCTTATCCCAGACAAATCCTGATCCTAAGGCTTGTTGGATGAAAGCGCCCGGATTGCCCTGGTTCCCGAACGGATTACCCGGTATGGATCGGGGTGCCTGGGAAACCACCTGAATGTTAACCACAGATGGATTCACCTGCGCGTAGATCTGTTGTAGAACCCCTTCCATTGCAGCTATCGCACTGCTAGATGCCGCCACCGGTGGATTAGGGGGAGCTATAGCGGGTCCCGACGAATTGGCCGGTGATGTGGGCTGAACAGGTAGGGGTGTACTCACTGCCTGACCTGTCGGATTCCGATTCAGCAAGTTGGTAAAGGCGGTCCCGGCGCTACAGGCTGTGATCGCTAATACCAATATCACGAGAATTGAAACAAAGGTTAATTTACGGTTCATCGTTTCTCCATAATCCCCATCTTGAATTTGATTTCACGATAAGCATATCACGACCGGAAACCCTCCGTCCTTATCTCCACATCTTCTTATGCTTAAGCTTTCCTTAAACCCGCAGGTTGTTCCATGAATTTGTTATTCGACCGGCAGACGAATAATAAACCGGCTGCCCTGCCCGGGGATGCTCTCAACGCTCAGCTCCCCGCCATGCGCATCGACCACGTCCCGCGCAATCGATAACCCCAGCCCCATGCCATCCGAGAAACGGCGGGCGGCTTTTCCACGATAAAAGGCGGTGAAGATCTTGGCCTTCTCTTCCGGTGCAACCCCCGGTCCCGAATCGGAGATGGTAAATACGACCTCTCCAGCGATGTGATCCACCTCAACCTGGATGGTCCCACCCAGGGGAGTGTAATGGACGGCATTGGATGCCAGATTCCCCAATGCCTGTGCGAAACGATCTGGGTCGACCTCCACGTTGGGCAACCCCGGCGCAATCGTCATCTGCCATGACTGCTTCTTCTCCTGAGCAGCTTCGCGCCAGGGAGCAAGCACCCGCGGTAACCACTCTTCCAGGGTAACCGGCTGCAAACTGAGTTCTAAGGTACCCAACACCTGGTCATGTAGATGAGCCAGGTCGTTCAGTAAGCCTTTCAACCGGCCGAGTTCATCGCCCATCCCTTGTAAGAGTTCCGTGCGTAACGCAGAATCTTGGTCTGCCCCTCCCAACAAAGCTTGGACCGCTGATTGAAGAGCTCCTATCGGGCGCCCTAATTCATGAACCAGGTTTGCCAGCAATTGGCGCCGCCCATCCTCCATGGTTTGCAGTCGCCCGACCAGTGTGTTGAAGGCTTTGGCCAGTGTGCGTACTTCTAGCGGGCCTTGTTCCGGAAGGGGAGCGGTTCGCTGACCGTTTGCCAAACCATACACGGCCTGCACCGTCTTCTGCAATGGCCGCTCGAGCTGGATTGCCAGGACAAGCCCGAGGATGATCCCGGCCAATAAGCCGGCTCCCATCACCAGAAAGATCAACTGTCGCAAGCTTTGAAAGCTGGCGTCGATGCTGGCAAATGGGTTTGACAAGCGCACGTACCCAATAATCCCTTGCAGTGGGCGGACGACAGGAACGTAGACATCCGAGATTTCATCAGGGTGCACCCGGCTGTAAATGATGCTCATCTGGGGATGAGCCAGGTCGGTGGATGCAACCGGAATGTTGGCGGGCTGGCCAATCTTTCCAGAATCCGCAGGATTGCTGGAAACCAGAATGCGGCCCGTTGAATCCATTAAGGTAATCTGGGCCATCAGGCTTGGGCTAACGTCTGCAATAAATGCCTCGGCCCGACCGGGATCATACCAAATCTCATTGTAGTTGCCGGCGAAGCTGGCGACCAATACCGCCTGCTGTGTCATTTCACTGGAGAGGGTCGATAGCAATACTTGCGCTCGCAATAGCGAAATTAATCCAATACCCATGATCGGCAAAATAATCAAGATCGGCAGGATATGACTCAGGATGAGGCGCGAGCGGAGCGTACGCATTCAAGTCTCCTGGGGGATCAGCTTATAGCCCAGACTGCGCACGGTAACAATCCGGTTCGGATGGTTGGGGGACTTCTCGATCTTCTCACGCAACCAGCGTATATGCACGTAGACTACCTGAGGCTGCCCTTCGTATTCAACGCCCCATACCTGGTTGAGCAGTTCATCTGTGGTGACCAATTGCCCTGACCGCGCTGCCAGCGTGTATAGTAAGTCGAATTCTTTTGGAGAAAGATCGATTCGAGCGCCGCCCACTATCACTGTGTGGGCGAGTGGATCGATGGACAAATCGCCTGTGGTTAATGCAACGGATCCTGATTGCTGATTTTGGGATGCATGCCCTCCCTTGGAGCGCCGCAACACGGCTTTGATGCGCGCAAGCAGAATATCCAGGTCAAAGGGTTTGCCGACATAATCATCCGCACCCAGCTCCAAACCAAGCACCTCATCCAGCTCGCGACGTCGGGCAGTTAGGAAAATGACCGGCGCTCCGATCTGATCGCGGAATATTTTTAATGCATCCAATCCATCCATTCCCGGCAATCCAATATCCAGCAGCACGAGGTCCGGAGTTTCTCTACGGGCATGCTGTATCCCGTCTTCGGCGCTGCCCTCCGTCTGGACGTGGAACCCGGCGCGCTGCAGGTTAAACGCAAGGCTGCGCCGCAAAAGAGCATCATCATCGATTAATAATATATTGCGTGACATAATCCCCTGCTACCTCAAGGCTGCAATCCACGGTGATTGCGCCTTTGTTGAGGTTTACGATCGCTTGCATCCCAAATAGAATTGTAATCCAGTTACCCGATCTGGTATTCAACCACATGAGGCATATTTGGAATCGCAAGAATATTCAATAACGCACAGATTCATCGCTCCGCGCACCCGACGGGGTGACATGGGTTTGATCAGATTACATCGAACGATTATGCACCATAGCCTATCGGGTGATTTGCTTCAATATCCACTATTCCTATATAATATGGTTAGTATATCCAGACCATGGGTTAGCTCCCGCGTGAACCATGTCTCTGGGAGATTATGGGTGTTTTAGTAACATCTCTAGTTGCCTAAATATCTACGTTTTTCGTGCTGATTTCCGGTTGTATTTCGGGGGAGTAATTGTTATGATTATGCTAAATCGTTTTAGCAAAGCGTGTTAGCATGACAAAACGTGTGACCGCTCAAAAAGTCGCCGATATGGCCGGGGTATCCCGCACAACCGTTTCATTTGTACTCAATAATGTGCCAGGGATGCGCATTCGTGAAGAGACCCGCCGCCGTGTCCTATGCGCTGCGCAAGCATTGCAATACCATCCGGATGCAAACGCCCGTCATATGGTTGCTGGACGCACATATACACTCGGTTTCATCATGCGGCAAAGTTCCGATCAAGTCTTCGCTGACCACTTTTTACCACAGGTCTTACAAGGATTAAGCCAGGCAGCCGAGCGGAAGGGATACCATATCCTCATCAACCTGGCGCCGCCGGAATCGCAAGGTGAAAGCGTTTCGAAAATCCTTCAAGAACACCACGTAGATGGGATTGTTGTTTCTGGACCGCTGGTCCATGATAGAGAATTAGCTCAATTACATATACAGGGCGCCCATATTGTACTGTTAGGGCAGATTCCAAACAGTAATATCCCATTCATCGATATCGATAACGTGCGCGGAGCGATGCAAGCCACCCGTCATCTGATCAAGTTAGGTCATCAGAACATTGGTTTCATCACCAATGCCAACCTCGATTATTCAGCAGCGGCGGATCGTATGATCGGTTATCGCCGCGCCCTTGAAAACCACGGCATCCAGTTCGATAAACAGCTTGTTCGTTGCGGGAACTTCACCCCACAGAGCGGCGCCCAGGCTATGGAAGGATTGTTAGCCTTAGCAGCTCGGCCAACGGCCGTATTTGTTGCTTCCGATACGGTCGCACTCGGCGCATTACAATCGATCCGGACCCACGGTTTGCGCATCCCCGAAGACATTGCTATCGTCGGTTTTGACGATATTCCCCTGGCCGAGTTTATGGAACCCCCCCTCACAACGATTCACTTACCGGCTAACGAATTGGGTTGGGGAGCCGCGGACATGCTCATAAAGCTGATCAATGGTACATATCTGGACCACACTCCAAAGGTTCTTTTGGAAACCGAAGTAGTCGTTCGCCGTTCGTGCGGGGCGCAACCCCAATGGCCAACCATTTCCAACGGATAACGATCAGAGAAAGGAAGGAAAACGATAAGAAATACAAACTGGCGCCCTATCAAAATCAATATCTCTCAGTTTTACTAGGCACATTAGGAGGAAAAATGAAAAAGACCTGGTACCTTGTACTTACTACGCTCGTCCTTGCTTCGTTCATTTTGGCTGCCTGCGGTAGTGGAACCACGGCGACGCCAACAACTGCCCCCAGTGAACCAACCAGTGCTGCCCCAACCGCAATCGAAGCCGCCACACCCACCACTGCTGTGGTTGAACCAACCGCAGCGCCGACGACTCCGGTCGTACAGCCTACTACCGCTCCGGCTGCCGGAGCTATCGACTGCAAGGGCGCCAAGCAAGGTGATACAGTTAGCTTGCTCTACCAGTGGTCCGGTGTAGAAGAGACCGCCCTCAATCAGGTGCTCAAACCTTTAGCCGACGCGTGCGGCATCACCTTCAAGCCCGAATCCACCCGTGATCAGGCGCTGTTGGATACTCGCGTCAAAGGCGGCAATCCACCTGACATTGCTTTCTGGAATGTGGCTCAGTTGAATCAGTACAAAGACAAACTGATCCCAATGGATAAACTCGGGGCCGATAAAGCGAATTATGCGGATTTCTTTTTGACCCCTGGCACAGTCGATGGGAAATGGCTTGGCCTGCCGGTGAAAGCCGACATCAAGACCATCATCTGGTACAGCCCGGTCGTTTTCAAGGCTAAGGGCTACTCTGTTCCAAAGACTTTTGATGAGCTGAATACCCTGGTCGAGCAAATGGTGAAGAATGGGGACGTACCTTGGAGTATGGGTTTTGAATCCGGCGACGCCACCGGTTGGACCGGTTCCGACTTCATTCAGGACCTTATACTCGTCCAACAAGGGCCGCAATACGTCTTGGACATCATCTCCGGCAAAGTCCCTTACAACGATGCCGGCGTAAAAAAAGCGTATGAGACCTACGGGAAGTGGGCGATGGATGCCAAGTATACAGTCGGTGGCGCAAAAGGCACCTTATCGACTAAGTTCCTGGATGCCGTCTATATGCCCTTTCAGGATCCCCCCAAGGCCATGATGGTTAAACAATCTGGCTTTGCAGGCAGCGAGATACTCAA
>JAQTMA010000141.1 GCA_028714615.1 Anaerolineaceae bacterium
CCTAATCGGGGGATCTCCATCTCTTCGCACAACGCTTCTAGCCATTGCACCCCATCTTCGGCACGTGCATCCACTCGCCCCGTTAGCATCACTGAGACATGTTGGTACCGTTGGATGCATGTAGAATACGGTTCGCGTTTCTTGAGTCCATTCAGGTTAACTCTGCAGACCGGGGCAAGCAACCGCGCGCAGATCGCTCCGTGGGGGGCGCCATAGATTCCGCCGATGGACGCTGCAAACCCGTGTACCGCACCCAGTCCAGCATTGGCAAGTGCCATGCCACTTAACAAACTGGCGAAAGACATATCTTCCCTCGGCTTTTCCTCATGCGGAAAATGGTATGCAGCCTTTAAGCTTCGTGCGATTAATGGGATACCAAGTTTACAAAAGCTATCAGTGAGTGGATTTGCTCGAGTGGAAACGTATGGTTCGATCAATTGGGTGAGAGCATCCATCCCGGTTGTAGCGGTAGTTGAGGACGGCAGGCTGTAGGTGAGCTCAGGATCCACTATCGCCACCTTAGGCAGTAGATACGTGCTGCGGAGGCTAGATTTGAACTGATGATCGGGTGAGGCGATCACGGCATTCCGGGTAACCTCCGCACCTGTCCCTGAGGTGGTTGGGATCGCGATAACAGGCAGAGCTGGGGTCTTCAAGGATTTACCTTGGCCAATGCCCTCAAGGTAGTCAATTACATCACCGGAATTCGTCGCCAACCCGGCGATAACCTTGGCCATATCCAACACACTCCCCCCGCCATACCCGATCACCACATTACAATCTGTTTGACGGGCTCGTTCGGTTCCGCTTCGAACAGTATATACGGTCGGTTCTCCATGGAACTCATAAACTTCAAAAATCAATCCTGATGCTTCAAGCCGGGCGAATAGCCTTTCAGGATTTGCACCACCCATTCCACATACGACCAGGGCGCGTTTCCCCAGGGTAGCTGATGCCGCACCAACCTCAGAGAGCGATCCTGGGCCGAAAATAATCCTTCCAGTGGTAGCAAATTCGAAGTGCATGTCTACTTCCAATCCAGGTCGGTCGGGAACAAATTCATGTATTGAACACCTACCCGTGGTTCAGCCATCATCTCCTCGACGAGAAGCCTCCAGGCTTGATAATGTGAAGTCTCGCGGTGCTTCGTACGGTCACCCGGTTTTTGGTAGACCTCAACCAAAATAAACCGGGTCGGATCATCCGCTTGCTGGAGAAAGTCGAACCGCAGGACCCCGGGTTCCCGAATACTATTTTGGGCATTTTCCTCGGTGGCGAGAATGAATTCATCGATCATTGTTGGCTTGACATGAATATGGACGAGATAGTTTTCCATTGTAGACACCTTCTCCGTTGGATGTTCTCATTTATTCGAGCCATACCCTGTATTCTATCTTCAATCTCTTATCTGGATAAACATAGGTGCAATAGGCCCGTCGTTCATGTTTTACACAACACCCTTTGTGGTCCAGGGCTCTGGATAGCTGTGAAAGCGTACCAATGTCCGCAATACGGACTTTATGCATCTCAATAAGTGTAGGGGTTTGTATTGAGTGTTTCGCACTCCCGTCAGCCTATTTGTGGTAAAAATAACGCCAGGATGGATGCACCAACGATTGTTATCTGGGAAGACGATGCCCTGCTGGTGGTTGATAAGCCCGCCGGCTTGCTCTCTATCCCGGATGGGTATGACCACAATCAACCTCACCTCGTCAAGGTTCTGGAACCGTCTTATGGTTCTTTATGGGTCGTTCACCGGCTCGATCGTGAGACCAGCGGTGTGATGATACTGGCTCGCTCCGCCCGAGCGCACCATTTGCTCAACGACCAATTCGCTGAACGAAGAGTTGAAAAAAGCTACCATGCCCTCATTCTCAGAAATCCTCCCTGGGATGAACTGAATGTTGAGCAACCTTTACGAAAAGATGGGGATCGCCGGCACCGCACGACCATCGATCCGGTGCACGGTAAACCCGCATCAACCGCCCTGCGCGTGATCGAGCGGTTCACGAGTTATTGCTTGATTGAAGCGCATCCCCTTACTGGCTATACGCATCAAATCAGGGCACATCTCGCTTTCCTTCATTATCCCATTTTGGCGGACCAACTATATGGAGCCTCTACCCCAAGTCCAGCTCAACTTCTCCCCATATCTCGAGTTGCTCTGCATGCTTTCCGGCTTGCATGCACTCACCCAATCACTGGAGAAGCGCTCGAATTCGAAGCGCCTTACCCACAAGATTTTCAAAATGCGCTCAGAATCCTCCGTGAGGTGCACCCATCCGAGTCAACTCCATGATATCCAGCTCTATCTACCCTCCATTGAAAATCCTCACCTAAGTTTGAATAGGGATCACTCCTCAGATCGCGGTTAGATGGATTTCCGGTAAACCCGGTGATTCTTATACGGCTGCCCGCCCACATTAACCAGGTCAGCCCGCATTTGTTGGGTGGTTTCTGCTACCTGAGTTAGCTCAGCATGGAGGAAATGATAGTTTTGTAGTGTTTTTTCCATTTCAGAATACAATAGGGCATTCCCACCCCGGCCTTGGAATTCAGGTAGCACACCGGCGCCATTGAGCGAAACCCACTTCGTTCGCTTCATATCGATGAAGAGGTCCGCAATCGAGATCGGGTTCAGGTGACCTTTTGCCCGCTGCATGGCTTGTGATACATCCGGAAATCCAAAAAGGAATCCTACGATTTCTTCCCCGTGAGTGATTAGCTTGATCAGGTGGGGATCAGCAACCATAAGAACGTTATCCACTGCGTATTTGATCTCTCGAGGGCTAAATGGGTAATATTCCCAATTCTTAATAAATGTTTTGTTATAGGCAACGCGGATCTTATCGGCTACCCGCACAAGTTCTTTCTTTGTATTGTAATTTTGGATAACCAACGTGCCCCGTTGTTGCACCTTATCGGCAATTAGACGCACTTTGTCAGGTAGGTGGAACGTTTCCCGGTTGATATAGCAAGAAACGAAATCGACCTCTTTCTCAAATCCCAGTGTTTCCACCAACCTGGGATAATAATCGTAGTTGTAATTCATCATATTCATCATTTGTCGATGCTGGAATCCTTCAACCTGGATCCCATAGCCATCAAACGGGCTGAATCCTTTTGGACCAACGATCTTATTCAAGCCCCGCTTTTTCGCCCATTCAAAGACGCGTTCGAATAATGAATTGGCGACTTCCTGGTCGTTAATGCTATCAAATAAGTAGAATTCGCCATCTTTCGTCCCGTGATAGGCATTAAAAGGGCAGTTTTCGATCGCGCTGATGCGACCCACATCCTCACCATCCCGAACAGCGATAAAAAAATCAGCGACGGAATGTTCAAAAAACGGGTGTTTCTTGAAATTCATCATCATGCGGATATCACTCGAAAAAGGTGGTACCCATTGTGGACAGGGTTTATATAAGGTGGTATGCACGCGGATGAAGCGATCTACTTGCTGTCTGTTATTGGGATCAACCTTCTCGATCGTTAGCATAGATGTCCTTCCAGGGGTTGATGGTGATTGCCTTTGTTGGATGACCGAACGAAGTATTGAAATGTTTTCACCTGGGGTATTAAGGTTGGGGCGAGTATACACCCGGATTGGATTCGCTGCAATTCACAATCACCCCATACGGTTGTGGGGTTAATGAAATAACCCCAATCATCGAAAATGGTTCTTATCTGCCGAATTCCAGGGTTTATAATGCAGTGACTGCTGATGAAACCCATGGAACTTCGGAGAGAGACAATGACCGATTCGATTCTTCAATCAGAAATCGAGCAGCAACCTGTTGTCATCCAAAACTTACTGGATCAGGAAACGAAACGGGCGATCAACATCGCCAACCAGTTGCGCGAGCGTTTCCACCACATCGTAATCGCTGCACGGGGAACATCTGACAATGCAGCCCGCTATGCCCAATACCTCTTCGGTTCCCACAACCATTTACCGGTCGCATTGGCAACGCCGTCTTTGTTCACAATTTACGAGGAACCACCTCAATTGCTGGATTCATTGGTGGTCGGTATCTCACAATCCGGTCAGTCTCCCGATATTGTTTCTGTATTAGAAGAAGGAAAGAAGCAAAATCGGCCGACATTGGCGATTGTGAATGATGAGGATTCGCCATTGGCGCAAATCGCCGACTTTGTCATTCCTCTCCACGCCGGTATCGAAAAAGCCACTGCCGCTACAAAGACCTATACTGCTTCCCTGGCTGCTCTAGCCTTACTCTCCTCGGTTCTCGTCTCAGATCCCAACCAGGTAGCTAAGCTCAACAACATCCCGGAATGGATGCAATTGACTCTGAATGGTCTACAATCTGCACTCAGCCACACCGAACGATACCGCTTCATGGATCAATGTACGGTCATCGGCCGGGGATATAACTACTCGACTGCCTTTGAAATTGCGTTGAAGATCAAAGAGCTAACCCACGTCTTGGCAGAACCCTATTCATCCGCCGATTTCCGGCATGGACCAATTGCTGTGGTCCATAAGGGATATCCGGTCGTTTTGATCGCCCCATCCGGCCGGGTTTCGGAGAACATGTCTGAGATGCTTGCTTCACTGCGGGATTTGGATTCGGAGGTAATAATGATCTCAGACAACCTAAGCCTTCTCAGCAATGCGAAATTAGCGCTCCCACTCTGTATGGGTATCCCTGAATGGCTATCCCCGCTCGTCTCTGTGCTGCCAGGCCAGTTGTTCGCATACCGCTTGACGATCGAGAAGGGTTTAAATCCCGATCATCCCCTAGGAATTACCAAGATTACCGAAACTCTCTAGGAACTTTCCAACCCAGCCAGCGTCTAGGCAGAAAACTAGATGCTCATACTGCACGTACATATCCCAGGAGGAAATATGGAACCCCGACATTTATTCTCGCGCTGGATTCCCGCCTTACTGATGATCGGTCTGTCTGCTTGTTCCCTGCCGATGAAGCCGGTCCCCGGCAGCTCGGAGGTTGCAACACCAACATCTGAGGTTATCATCCTCCCCACCCTTCAACCTACCCTCTCCCTTCCAACGGTGACGACATTCCCCGAGGAAACCGCTACATCGCTGCCCGCCCCAACCCAAAAACCTACGCAGCCTCCAACACCCACACCTACCCAGGCTAATCCGGTAATTTCCCCGGTGATCGGAACGACCTACGGGGTCATCTTGATCAGTCCTGGAGATACCTTACCGCTTCGCAGCCAACCCGCATCGACAACTTCCATCGTCGAGAATTTGGACCCGCAGGCAAAAGGAATCACCCTGACCGGAAAAGACGCCAAAGTGGGAGGAATTCACTGGGTGGAGGCTAACGTTCCATCAGGCAATACCGGTTGGTTGAACCAAACTAACCTGACTGCCTTTGTCTCACCGCTCTCCTTCTCCACGGACAACCAGGTCACTCAGTTGATCGATGCATTCACAGCAGCCCTCAACCAGAAAGATGGCAAACAACTCGCTTCACTAATCAGCCCATTGCATGGATTACGTTTGCAGTATCTCAGGGGTGGTACGATTGCAATCTACGACCAGGCTAAAGCATCCTGGGTATTTGATAGCTCTTACCAAACGAACTGGGGTTTACATCCGGGCAGTGGATTGCCTGTTAAAGCATCTTTCTCGCAGGAAGTCTTGCCCGCTCTCTTGGATGTATTGAATAGCAAGGAGACCAAAGTCACATACGAGAATATATCAACCGGTGGCACTACCTATGACGCCGCCTGGCCGAAAGAGTATGCAAACATCAATTTTCTTTCGTTATATCGCCCTGGACCAGCCTCGCAAGAACAAAATTGGCGAACCTGGTTGATAGGTATTGAATATTCAGAAGGGAAGCCTTACCTTTTCGCTCTCAACCAACTAATCTGGGAGCCATAGACGCACGGGGTTTTCAACGTCCATTCCTGCTTAGCTGACCCCAATTGATTCGCTCGCCTGCCCTCATTCTGATCCATAACCAAACGCCTGAAACCGCCCCGATCCCATCAATCCCCACGTCAACCAGCCTGGAATGCCTTCCGGGGGTATAGAACTGGTGGAGCTCGTCAGAGGCAGCATACAAGATTGCCAGGGGGATTGCAATCATCCAAGCACGCTGCCGTCGTCCACCGATTCCAATGAGATAAGTGATTCCCAGAAAGGCATAACCGATAAAGTGTCCTCCCTTCTTGACCAATGTATCCCAAGCGCCAAAGTTCTGGATACGATTACTTGGTGTTGCGGATGCCGCATAAATCACAACCATGCATACCAATGCCGGCAACCAGGCGAGGAGTTGTTCCTTTGTAGTTCGCTTATTCATCATCGTATAGTAGCACCCGAGGCATTGGAAGTCAAACTTTCCAGGCAGTTGACGGTATAATTTGACTACATTTTTTATCATTATGGTCTGGTATTCGGCCTGGAGGCAGTGATGTCAAACGCCCTTGCACGAGAGATTTCTCCGTACTTACTCCAACATGCTGAAAATCCGGTTGACTGGTATCCATGGAGTCAAAGCGCCCTACAGAAAGCCCACCGGGAGGATAAACCAATCTTTCTGAGCATTGGGTATGCTGCTTGCCACTGGTGCCATGTAATGGCTCATGAGTCATTTGAAGACCCTGAAATAGCCCACTTGCTCAATCAGGGATTTGTCAGCATTAAGGTGGATCGTGAAGAGAGACCGGATCTGGATGCCCTGTATATGGCGGCCGTTGTGGCGATGACCGGTCAAGGGGGTTGGCCAATGAGCTTGTTCTTAACTCCGGATGGCTTGCCTTTCTATGGTGGTACATATTTTCCTCCTAAGCCCCGGTATGGTATGCCTTCCTTCCGCCAGGTTCTCGAATCTGTGATCCAATCCTGGAAGAAAGAACGAGAAAACGTCTATCAGATCGGTCAACAGGTTGCGGAAAATTTGCAACAAGCTACCCGTTGGGATTTACGACCTGCCTCGTTACAACCTTCCTTCCTGGATCAGGCGGCCCACTACCTGGTTGAGATCTACGATTGGGAAAATGGCGGTTGGGGGCATGCGCCAAAGTTTCCCCACCCTATGGTTCTGGAGTTTTTGCTCATGCGTACGGTGCGTGGTGACTCCAAGGCGCTTGAGGTTGTCAGGCATGCACTTGACTTGATGAGCAAGGGGGGTATGTACGACCAGGTCGGTGGTGGTTTTCACCGCTATTCTACTGACGAACACTGGTTCGTCCCACATTTTGAGAAGATGTTATACGATAATGCCCAACTCGCCCGGGTTTATCTGCACGCCTATCAGATCACCGGTGAGGTCAATTACCGCCGGATTTGTGAAGATACCCTTGACTTTATTGCTCGAGAGATGACCAGCTCTGAGGGTGGATTCTATAGCAGCCTGGATGCAGATTCTGAAGGAGAGGAAGGGAAATATTACACCTGGACTCCTCTGGATATCCAAAAAGCGGTGGATAAGCCGTCAGATCGCGAACTGCTCATCGCTGCTTATGGCATTACTGAATCAGGGAACTTCGAGGGCAGGAGTATCCTCCGCCAAACTTTGAATGAATCCATGCTGGCTCAACGATTTCAGATCTCGCCGGATCAAATTACTGAAAAATTGACTGGTCTTCTCAAAATTCTACGGAAATACCGGGAACAACGCGTCCGTCCAATCACCGACGATAAAGTATTGGTTTCCTGGAATACGTTAACCCAAATAACGTTTAGAGAAGCTGGTTTAGCCTTCCATCGGGCAGACTACCTTGATGTGGCTATGCGCAATATCGAGTTTATACTAGATAGGTTATACCAGGACGGACGACTATATCGCTCCTACCGGGTTGGCCGTGTGAATCACGAGGCCGGCCTGGATGATTACGCCGGATTGATCCTGGCATTGCTAAGTGCTTATGGGGCAGATGCGGATGTGCGCTGGTTTACAACTGCCAGCCAATTCATTCAGGATATGCAATCTCATTTCTCTGACCCCACCGGTGGCTTTTTCGACACCCGCGATGACCAAGAACAATTGTTGGTTCGCCCAAAAGAGATGCAAGATAATGCAACTCCATCTGGGAATGCCCTCGCCTGCCTGGCTTTGTTGAAATTTGCCGCTTATTCTGGAGCCTCGGGACTTCGCCAAGATGCGGAGCAATTGCTCGGGAGCCTACAGGAGGTAGCATTGCGTTACCCCACTGCTTTTGGTTATTGGCTCTCAGTGATGGATTTTGCGGTGGGGCCTGTTTTACAAGTAGCCATTCTTGGAAAACAGCAAGATCCCCTCACAAGAGCAATGCAGAATCTGGTCACCTCCAATTACCGTCCTCGCATGGTGATTGCCATTTCGAACGATCCACCCCATCAATCTGCGCCTGAACTACTCCAGCACCGCTCTTTACGGAATAACCAAACTACAGCCTATGTATGTGAGGGATTTGTCTGCCGGATGCCGGTAAATACGGTTGCAGATTTGGAGGAACAGTTGAATTGAAATCTAGCTCCCCTTGGAAAACTGTCTTAAGAAATCCAAAAGTACCTGGTTGAAGGCATCGGGTTGTTCAACTGTGACTGCATGTCCAGCATCAGCAATCATTACCCGGTGCGCTCCGGAAATTCCATCGGCCAATACCTTCTGATTCCGCAACGGTACTGTGCCATCCCGGTCACCGCTGACCACCAATGTAGGAAGTTGAAGTTCTTTCAACCTTCGCCGCTTGTCAAACCATCCCAATGCCCTCATTGCCTCTTTATAGACATTCTGATCGGATTGCTGCACCTCGGCGATCAAAAGTCGACGCAACTCAATTTGTTCAGGTTTGGGGAATATTCTTTGAGCAACGTACTCCGCCTGCCTGGAAAGCCCTTGGAAATTCAGCATGGTATATCTACGCAGCAAGTAAAGCCATCCTTCGACGGTATCCGGTCTTAGAGAAGCGAAGGTATTTACCAGAACCAATCCGGCAATCCGGTCAGGGTGGTCGAATGCCAGTTGTAACGCTACCGTGCCACCCATCGAAATTCCAACTGCGTACACATGCGCGATAGCCAGGGCTTGAAGCAACTCCATGCAAGCTTCGCTTGACCGGGAGATAGACCAACGTCCTCCTTGAAAATGACTTTGGCCAAAACCAGGCATGTCCGGCGCCAGGGGACGATATCCAGCATCAATCAAACAAGGGATCTGAAGCTGCCAGGAATCAGAGTGAGCCCCCAAGCCATGTAGGAGGAGAATTACTGGATTCCCATGAGGATTCGGGTCCTGGAAGTGTAAGCGTGAACCGTTGATCAGGGTGATGTCAGGCATAATTCTTCACGATGGACTATCCCCCAATATCGAACATCCGGCGGATAGCCGGAGAAATTTTTTCTTCTAATTCATGGCCTTCGGGTTTCAGGTCAATCGCCTTTTTGATCGCCGCGCCGACATCTGTCCCCGCCCGCAATGCTTCACGAACCGGAATCTCGGTATCCACCAACAGGCAAGGACGAAGGTTTCCATCTGCGGTCAGACGCAACCGGTTGCAATTTTCACAAAAATGTTCGCCCAATGGGGAAATGAATCCAAGTGTCCCTTTGGCTCCTGGAATACGATAAATCCGCGCAGGCCCATCCTCGTTGGTGATCTTGATAGGTTCCAGGTGAAGTGGATCCAGGATCGCATGCATTTGTTGGACAGAGAGGTAGCGTTGATCCACGGGAGGAAAACCTGCTCCCCAATCCATTTCGTTTCCCACCGGCATTAGCTCAATAAAACGCATCTGCCAATCATGCTCGTAAGTTAAGCGAGCCAGATCAATCAACTCGTCATCGTTGACTCCGTTCACAACTACCGCGTTTAGTTTAACGGGTTTCAATCCGACCCTTTGAGCAGTGAGGATCCCATTCCAGGCTTTTTCAAATGATCCTCCCCGGGTGATTCGCTTGAATTTTATTGCATCCAACGTATCCAGGCTGATATTAACCCGGGTCAACCCAGCCATTTTCAATGGGAGCGCCAGATCCTCAAGCAAGAACCCATTCGTTGTCAGACTGATCTCTTCCAGGCCGGGAAGAAGATGCAGACCACGAACCAGATTGACCAGGTCGCGCCGGATCAATGGTTCGCCGCCGGTCAATCGTACTCGGCGAATCCCCAGGTCGACTGCTTTTCTGACTAAGCTGATAATCTCTTCGTAGGTAAGGATCTCGTCATGTGACCGACGCGAGACCCCTTGAGCAGGCATGCAGTAAACACAGCGGAAATTGCATCGATCCGTGACTGATACGCGTAAGTAGGATATCTCTCGTTGATAGCGGTCGATTAACATTAACGCTCCGGCTGCAGGAATGCTCTAGAAAGTCAAGTCCGTTGATGCGATATGCTTACTTTTATCATATTATTACTGGATTGAGTACCTCCAGTTAAGGGGGCATGCAGATACGTAGAGGTTTCTCGTAAATCCGCCTTCCTTGACGCATCCGCATCAACCGGGTAGAATTTATTTTCGCGGTAGCAACCGTGGCATGAATCAACGGCGCAAGCCGAT
>JAQTMA010000142.1 GCA_028714615.1 Anaerolineaceae bacterium
AACACCGCTTACAATCCCAGAGTGGTGTACGATGGCGCGGAGTATCACATGTGGTATTCCGGATGTACTCCAACCAGTGACCTTTGCCAGGTGGGGTATGCTACTTCTCCGGATGGCATGCATTGGACGCGCAAAGGGATGGTGCTTCCACAAGGCGCTCCCGGCGCATGGGACGATGAAAGCGCCGACAATGCGGCGGCGCTGCAGGTGGGCAATGTGCTTAAGATGTGGTATTCCGGCTACGATGGGAGCTCCTACCGCATCGGTTACGCCTCGTCAACCGCAACCATCCTGGATCAGCATATTTATCTCCCGGCAGTCATGAGGTAACCATGCAAAAACAAGTTCATGCCTTTCGTTTGATCTGTTTACTTGGGCTGTTTGCTCTGATTTTTGGCACTGACCATCGAGCGGCGGCTTATATCGAAAGGGAAGCCCCTGAGGTTCTCTTGTCTTCATCTGGTGCCCAACCAATAAATCTGGCCTGCGGCTCGGGCCAGGCTACTTTGCTAAACCCGGCAAATGAGACAAATCTATCTGCGCTGTATACCTCCTTCCGGTTTACTCCGGTTGCCGGCGTCAACACCTACGTACTAGAGGTTGCCACGGAGAGTACCTTTAGCACAATGGAGCCGGAGAAAAGCGAGCGAGGCTATCAGTTCGCGATTCCTGATCCATCCGTCTCTAGTTTTGAATGGATCGACTCGCTTTCTCAGAACTTCTTACCTGAAACCATCTATTATTGGCGCGTAACCCCCAAGTGTAATGCGGTGCTGGGGATACCCTCTCAAGTTTTTCGGTTTACGACACCCGCGAATGGTATCGTTTTACCTGCGCCCACCCTGGATAAACCGGCCGATCAATCCCACACTCTGGCGACAGGGATCACCTTCACCTGGCAGGCAGTCAGCGATGCATCCACCTACCAGATCCGTTTTTACCACTACCTTTCAGATGCCACCAGCGACAGTAGTTACCTTTCAAAAGCTGATGGAAATGTGATGGACATTCGGCAGCCGAGTGATTACATTTCAGAGTTCCCTGCGGATATGACTTTCTACTGGCGGGTCGGTGCAGTCAATAGCTATGCCGTGGGAGAATTGTCACCCGTGTTTGCATTTACGACTCCGCTAAAGACGAACACAAAGATCATTGGCGCAGACGGCGGCCGGCTCATCACACCTTCTGGGGTACAAGTTTACTTTAGCCCTGGCGTTTTGACCGAGCCAACCGAAATTCATTTTGACCTGAACCCACACCCTTCCGTCAACCCTCCCTTTAAATACGGCAATCGCTCTTTTGACCTGACGGCCACCCACGTATCGGATGGGACGCCGGTCACCGAATTCTGGCCGTGGGTGGATATCCGGATTGTGTACACCGATGAAGATCTGGCATACGCCAGGATCAACGGTCCCCAGACGCTCGAGCTCAACTATTGGAATGGAACAGGGTGGGGATTTATTATTCTCATGGACCATAATCTTGAAGAGCATTGGGTTCAGTACCGGGTAACTCACTTCACGGAGTTTGCGTTGGGCAGCGCCGAGAGAATCTTTATTCCTCTCGTTGTCCGCTGAAACAGGTGAATCGGTAAATCAAATCCACCGCTATTGGCCCAGGTTCTGCTCACAGCCCGGGCCAATAGCGTTATGCGTTTATGGTATGGCTAGGCATAGGATCGGGTTGGAGGAAACTGAACAGCCACCAAGATGATCAAGCCAAGCCGGAGCAATATTCCGACAAACAAATCTACGTCTTTTTGGTTCGCAAAGGCGGGTTGCATGACCGCCAGAACGAATCCCACCAAAGACATCCCCCCACTGACGATGACAAACATGAGACCCGTTTTTAACGGCTTCCAGCGAATCCGGATTTCGTAGCCACTCCCACGAACAAGGACCGCTCCAATGGCGAAGGCCAGTCCGTAAATGGCGCCAAAGCTGAACGTCTCCAACCCGGTTGAGGCGATCTGGTGGTCAATCACGTGGACAAATAACTTCGCCACTACCCCATTCCATAGGAATGCCCCTAGCCCGCCGCTGGCAGGTAACACCAGATATCGTAGCCAACCTTTCCACATCAGCATCCAATTTCTCTTCACCGATCCGATGTCTGCAAAAACCATACCACAAGCTAATCCCAGGCCAACCAGGACCCCCCAAGCCAGTTCCCTGAGAAGAGATAGTTCATGCGGTGCGGGGTATGTAGGGTTAATCGCATAGGTCCATAGCAGCAGCGTGAGGAAGCTCCCCAATATCCCGCCCAATAAGCGAGAAACGAGGGTTGGAGATGGGTACGGGGCGGTAGAAATGGAAGGAGCGGGATTCCCGACAACATCCTTCGGATAGAGGCTTTGTAGCACAAGCTCTGGATTCGCGTGCTTACCGCCGTTCAACAACCGAGAAGCCCAATCTCTCCCCAATTCCGCTTCCATTTTACCAATCTCCACCAGGATTTCCAGGGTTTTTTGTTCGCGAGGGCGAAAGCGGCCCTGCCGCATCATGCGCACGGAAACCTCGCTATAAAATATTCGCTCGGCGATAAACCGGTTGGCGCATTCAATATCGGTTTGAAATTTGCACCCGGCCAATGCGTAAACCAGCCGATTCACTTGATCGCCAAATTCTTTCCATTTGCGCATAATTTCTCGGTTTCCATGGAAAATAAAAACTCTATCACAATTGATACGAACTTTTTCTTATACTTCTCCAAGGTGGAGCTTTGCCTCGCATTGTCCTTCCGGGATCGTGTTTTATTATATACTGGCAATAACTTCCCTTGGAAGCAAATAATGCACCTTAATCACCCCCGGTATTCTTCGCCGGCGCAACCCGCAAACACATGCAAGTACCTCGAGACAGGATGAAAAAAATAGCCATACTGCTCCTTCAACTTTGCCTGGCTTTCATTTCGTTAGGCTGTCTGCTGGGCGGCCTGGTCAAAAGCCCGGCGTCCGCCGCAGGCGACCCGGCTCAAGCGTCCTCTGAAAACGACTCCTGGGCAAAGGAAATGCAAATTGATGCCGGGAAAGAAAACCTTACCAATTACCGCGAACAGCTTCACATCCAATTTTCCGGAAAAGATGAAAAAGGAGCCGCCTTCAATGCGTCCCAGGACCTCCTGGTGGAAATCGATAAGGCTCGGAATGCACGCCGCGAGGTTGAGACGCTTCGATCACCGGATACCTACTTAAACGGCACGAACGAAACGGTAGTCACCGGTGGCGCCATCTACCGGGTCGAAGATGGACAAAGCGGAGGCCTGTCTTGTGAAAAAGAAGCCGCTCCAACCGATATCAGCCAGATGACCTTCCATACCGACATTCTTCAGAGTATCAATCCTGGCAAACTACTCGATCGCAAAGTACCTGTAAATGGTATCCTGGGGGACGCTTACGAGCTGAAGACCCTTCGCATTATCTTCAAAAACGATCTTCAAATCGATAACGGAAAAGTTTGGATTGCTCTCGAGGCCCCTTACATCCTCAAAGCCGAAGGGACGCTCGATGGAGGTTTCCAGTTGGATAGCACCTTCGCCAAAGGGAGGGTAACTTTTCGTTACGAAATAACGGACCAAAATCAGGTGAGCATTCAGGTTCCTGTTATATGCGCTAACCCACCCGTTGACCTGATCCCGCTGCCCTCAAGCGCCAAAGAAGTGGACAAATCCACTTTCCATATTGCATTTTCGAGCGACGAGAACCGGGAGCAACTCAATGCCTTTTTCTTGAATGAACTGACTGCTCAAGGTTGGAAAGTAGAAGAATTACCCCCCGACGCTTACCCGCTAACTTTACGCGCCAGCCTGATCACCCAGCAAGGTATCCGCCTATCGGCAGAAGTGCGCATCAATGACATGAGTGTAGGCAGTTACGTGGAGATTACCTGGCAATCCCAGATGAGCCTAATTCGCTGAAAGGGAGGTAAGATGTTCAACAAGATAGGGAGGATGTTCGGTCGAAAATCCACTACAGCCATAGCTCAACGTCAGCCAGGGATTCCCAGGCTCGGAAGTGCGGGTACCATGCTGGATGTATATCTCTCCGCTATGCCGGGCGCAACACAGTTGCAACAGAAAGCCAGGTTTGCAGCGGTGGCGGCCAACTTCGAATTCGGGGTCTTTATATCGATGCAGGCGGCGGAACAATTGGCCGGGGAAGCCATTCAAAAAGGATTCACGGTGTGGGGGAATATCGACGCCACCAGCGCATTTCTTTACGGCGCTGGCGTGGTCGGTCAAGACGATTTCCCACCAGTGATGGCCTGGTTGCGCAATATCGCCACGACCGGACAAAAAATCCAGGTGGGGATCCACAATCCGGGTGAACCGATTAAACTGATTGAAATTGCCGTCTAGCGCGTGCGATTGATACTGATTAGCGGATCGCTGAGTAAACCGGGTTGTCGCAGTACTCGGCAGGAATTTCTTTGATCGTAATCCGATCCAATGCAAACACTAGCATCTCGCGTACCGACATCCGGGCGGTGATGGTGTGCGAGATCTGGTTTTCGAGCAGCAGCGATACAAATCCATGCACCAGGCTCCAGACACTGACTGCCATGACATCGGTCGGAGCGGGCTCGAGGATTCCTGCTTCCTGACAGGCTCCCACGACCTGGACCACCAACGTAAAACTTTTCTGCGACATCTCCACGAAGGCCGGGTAATCCTTTTCTTTTACTACCACGCCAGAAGTGGTGATCTTAAAATGGTCGGGGTCGTCCAGCGCAAAGCTTGTGTACGCCCAGGCAGCCTCGACAAGTTGTCGCAATGGATCGCCTCTATAGATCCGAAGTGCGCCTTCCAGCTTATCGTATAGCATCCGGTAACCTTCGGTAGAAATAGCTGCGATCAGATCTTGTTTATTGGCAAAGTGAGCATATGGGGCCGAGTGGCTCACCCCCGCTCGCTGCGCCACCTTGCGCAGGCTGAGCGCTGCAACACCTTCTTTCGATAGAATCTCGATCCCGGCTCTGATCAACGCATTCTTCAGATCCCCATGATGGTACTTTTTATCGATCATGAACTTATCTTATTCGTAAATCTTGACATTGTCAAGATTATGTTCTACAATCTTTACAGTGTCTAGTTTGGAGCGCGAAAATGCGTATCCCTGTTGAAATGTGAGGGTATCATGGATAATTTCAGCCCCTTCAAACAGCAGATCGTGGTATCGTGCCAAAAGCTCGTGGCAGAAGGTTACCTTATGGCAACCGGGGGAAATGTCTCCATGCGCATTCTCAACCAGAATGCCTTCGCCGTGACCCCTTCCAATTATGATTACGCAAGAATGTCCCCGGATGATGTCTGCGTGCTTAATTTTGACTTGCATCCACTCGCGGGGCAGCTTAAACCTTCAGTGGAAGCCGCCATGCACGGCGCGATTTACCAGATGCGCAACGATGTGAATGCAATCGCCCACACTCATCAGGTTTACACGAGCGCTCTATCCCTGATCAACGCCCCCATCCCGGCCTTATTCGATGAACAGGTGCGCTTTTTAGGTCGCAGCGTAGAGATCATTCCTTATGCGCCTTCAGGGACAGGGTTGCTCAAAAACCGGGTGGCAAAACACGTCAACAACCATAACAATGCCTTCATACTGCAAAACCATGGCGCCCTGGTCTTTGGTCACGACATGGAACGCGCGCTACACAATGTAGAGATACTGGAAAAATGCGCGCTGGCCTACTTGCTGGCAATTTGCAGCGAGCGGAAGATTAGCAAAATTCCACTGGCAGTGCGTGAGATTGCATTTGCGAAACTGCGCCAGGACCAGAAAAATGCCGATAATGGCAAACCCATGTTAAGTGGAGGATAGCTTGTTGAGCGTGCTATCACCTTACCCCCAGGAGACCGGCATGATCGCCCAACAGTATGCCATTCGGGAATACCCCGACGTCAAGGCAATCTATGCCAAACTGGAAAAACTCGTCAGCCAACCGTTGCGACCGGTGCGGCGTGAAAAAATGCAAGAATATCTCAAATATTTCGAGAATCAGTGCCAGCGCTCGAAAATGTTAACGGACGAAGCCAGGGAATTCATCCCGGGTGGCGTGCAACACAATTTGGCGTTCAATTACCCGTTCCCAATTGCCATCGAGAAAGCTGAGGGGGCGTTCATGTGGGACGCCGATGGGAACCAGTATATTGATTTCCTTCAAGCCGGCGGGCCGACCGTATTAGGCAGCAATTATGCACCGGTGCGCGAAAAAGTGCTCGAGATGTTGCAAACCTGCGGTCCCGTCACCGGACTTTTCCACGAATACGAGCTTAAATTAGCGAAACTCATCCACCAGTACATGCCCAACATTGAGATATTGCGCCTGTTAGGGTCGGGAACCGAGGGGGTGATGGCTGCTATTCGTGCGGCGCGCACGTTTACCAAAAAGAAATACGTCATCAAGGTAGGGGGCGCCTATCATGGTTGGAGCGACCAGATGGTTTACGGGCTGCACATTCCTGGAACAGGTCGACGTGAATCGACCGGCATTCCCCGCGGAGCCACGCTCTTCACCGAGGAGTTCTTTCCAAACAACCTTGCGGAGCTGAAGCGCCATTTAATCTTTAACCGGTTACGAGGCGGGACGGCAGCGGTCATTCTCGAACCTGTTGGTCCGGAGAGCGGCACCCGCCCCGTCCCATTCGATTTCAATCAAAAAGTTCGCGAGTTGTGCGACGAATTCGGTACACTGCTCATCTTTGATGAAGTTGTGACCGGTTTTCGGTTGGGGCTGGGCGGCGCACAGGGATACTTTGGCGTGAAACCCGATCTCACCGTGTTTGGCAAGTGCATCACTGGCGGCTACCCGATGGCAGGCGGTGTGGGTGGGCGGCGGGATGTGATGATGACCTTCGCTGCAGGGATCGGTGGATCCGGTGAGCGCGCCTACATCGGGGGAACGCTTTCGGCCAATCCGCTCTCGTGCGTGGCTGGGTATTATGCCTTGCTCGAAATGCAGCGCACCAACGCCCCGGCCATTGCCGGGCGAGCGGGGGATCGACTCACCCGCGGGTTAACTGCCATCATTGATCGGTATGGGTTGCCCTTTGTGGCCTACAACCAGGGTTCTATCGTGCATCTGGAAACTTCGGGCGTAATGCTGCTTGATCTTCACCATCCCTTCCGGTTGGCAAAGGAGCTCAAGCCGCGCAAGCACATGATCGAAGAGATGGGCGCGGCGTATATGGCAAACGGCCTGATCACCCTGGCTGGTTCGCGCATGTACACATCGATGGTTGACACCGATGAAGTGATCGACGAGGCATTGAGTCGCTTCGAGCGTGTATTAAGCGAGTGCAAATGACGCCTCCTCCTCTCATCCTCTCCATCGATCACGGCACATCGACCATGAAAGCCGCTTTGATCAGCCTTGAGGGACAAGTACTTGGCTGGGAAAGCCAGGCGCTCTGTCTCCATCTGACTCCCGATGGGGGAGCTGAGCAATCCCCCGGCGAATGGTGGGCAGCCTTGCTTTCAACAATCGAGAAATTATGGGTGCGCTATCCCGATGCGAAACAGCAGGTTTTTGCCATGTGCGCCTCCACCCAGGGAGAGGGTACCATCCCGGTCGATGAGAATGGTAATGCCCTGATGAATTGCATCCTGTGGATGGACATGCGCGGAGAGCCATATCTGTGCAGACAATTCCGTGGACTGGTCAACCTTAACGGGGTTAGCCTGTATAAAACCATACGCTGGATAAATCTCACCGGCGGCATGCCATCCTTGACCGGAAAAGATCCCGCCGCCCATATGCTTCTGATCCGCGACCGGTTTCCCGAAATCTACGCCAAAACTTATAAATTTCTGAATGTTCTGGATTATTTGAATCTGCGTCTCACCGGCCGATTTATCGCTACCTACGACTCGATCCTCACTTCTTGGGTCACCGATAACCGCTCGCCCCATACCGTTCACTACCACCCCAGCCTGGTGCGCGATTGCGGCATAGATGCCGATAAACTTCCAGAAATTGTGCCATGTACCGCCGTGTTGGGGACACTCAAATCCGAAGTCGCAGAGATGCTCGGGCTATCCCCAGGCGTAAAAGTCGTGGCGGGTTCGATAGACACTACGGCTGCTGCCATTGGCTCTGGAGCGGTCGAGGACTACGCTCTGCATCTTTACATCGGTACTTCGGCGTGGATGGCCGCTCACGTCCCATTCAAAAAGACCGACATTAGCGCCTCACTGGCCTCCGTCCCGTGTGCTGTGCCAGGGCGCTATTTACTCACCGCGCTTCAGGCCACTGCGGGCGGCAATCTCTCTTACCTGCGTGACAACATCCTTTACCACAAGGATGAACTCTTACAAGAAGCCGATGTTCCGGATATTTATCAAGTGTTCGATATCATTGCGGCGCGCGTGCCGGCTGGCGCCCACGGTGTTATCTTTACCCCATGGATCTGGGGCGAACGCGCTCCCATCGACGACAGAACCGTTCGCGCTGGTCTGTACAACCTGTCGCTCCACAACACCCGCGAAGACATTATCCGTGCGTTCCTGGAAGGGGTGGCATTCAATGCGTGTTGGCTGCTCGAACCAGTGCGAAAGTTTTTGGGGAGAAGAGCCGGGGTGATCCATATCGTCGGCGGTGGGGCTCAGTCGGATGTCTGGTGCCAGATTTTCGCCGATGTGATGGGGGTCGAAATCAAACAGGTGGTCGACCCAATCTATGCAAACGCACGAGGCTCGGCCTGGATTGCCGCTGCCGGACTGGGCGAGATCTCCTTCAACGACGTACCTACCCTTGTGAAGTTCAAGAGGAGCTACACGCCAAAAGGCGAGAATCAGGTGCTCTACGAAGAGAAATTCGATATATTCAAACAGATTTACCGCCAGATGAAAGGGGTTTATCGCCGTTTGAATGGTTGAACAAAACCGGCGAAGCAGGATGCGACCCGGGCATTACCAGCCAGGTAACCCCCTTCTCGAGAACAGGATCACAGGTATTCACTTTCAGCGCTGCCAATCGGGGGCGCTTTTGTTATTTCTATGACATAATTACTCTATCGTTGAGGTAGTGCCATCGATTATCGCTATCTTCCAAAATGGATCTTCAGCCAGGATCAGAAACAAGCAACTTCATTCAGCTCGCCCTGAGATGTGAGCAGGCCGGGGATATGTCCGGTGCGTTACGGTTGGCGCGCCGCGCCCTGGAGGTTGCCAGAACGGATAACTTGCCATTGGAATGCGCCCGGGCGCTGGCAGCCGTTGCGCGTTTTCGCTTCCGCCTGGGGCAGTATGAAACTGCCCGCCAGCTCGCTGAAGAAGCCCGGGTGATGACGGATCCCAACCAGGAGTCGCAGGCGGTCGTTCACGCTGAGGCGCTGCTGCTGTTGGGAATGTGCGCCCTCGAAACCAATTCGTTGGCCGAGTGCGAGCAGTATTACCGCAGCGCCGCCAACCTGGCGCGTGAAATTGGGCATACGTTACTGTTTCAACGCGCACTGCACAATTTGGGCAGTGCGGTTTACTTGTTTCGCGGGAAGTATGATCTGGCGATTTCCACCGACGCACAATCGCTTCAAATCTGCCGGGAGAATGGTTTGTCCGATTGGGCCATGTTTCCGTTGATCACCCTGGCGATTGCCTACCAGATTACCGATCAGCGGTTGCTTGCTCATGAAACCCTCACAGAGTTGCGAGCAATTTCACAGCCTGGCTCGGCCGGTGAGGGGTATGCCTGTTACGTTTCCGGTATGCTGGCGCTGGATGAGGGCGATTTCCAAGCCGCCAGCGCCGAACTAGCCCATGCGAGTGCACTGGCCGAGGCCCTGGGCGACTCCAGCCTGAAGCTGGACACGCACCTGGGCATCAGCCGCATGTATCGGCTGAGCGGGGAGGGTTCCAAGGCGCTGGCCTGGGCCGAAGATGCGCTGGGTTTTGCTCAGCGCGTTGGTTACCGTATCTACCAGGGTCGGGCGCGCCTGGAACGTGGACGAGCAGCCTGGCTCATGGGTGACCTGGTTTCCGCTGATAACGACCTGGACCAGGCCGAAGCGATTTTCACGGAAATGGACATGCGTTACGACCTGGCCGAGATGCACTTGCTGCTGGCTGCCCACTACCACCAGCTTCGGGATGCGCGAGCGATCGTCCACCTGCCCCTGGCGGCTGCAGCCATCCAGTCGGGTGGCTATGGTTTTTTGGTAGAACGTGAACGCGCCCTGGTATATTCCCTGGAAAACTATCGAAATGACCCGGATCCACAATTGGGCGCTGCGGCCGGCATACTGTTTGAAGCCATCCAGAACACGCCACCCAAACCGCTCAAGGTCATCACGTTAGGGAGACTGGCGGTGTGGGTGGGCGCTCGAATGATTGACGCCCGGGCTTTACGCCAGCGCCGCGCAGGGGAATTGCTCGCGCTGCTCCTCTCCAGCCCCGGATACAGCCTATCTGCGGAGGCAGTGGCTGAAGCCATGTGTCCTCAAAAAGAACCCTGTGCGGCTGTGGATTTCTACCATCACGCCAT
>JAQTMA010000143.1 GCA_028714615.1 Anaerolineaceae bacterium
TAATGACAATGAGGTTGATTTCGCCATTCTTTCAGAAGGGAAAACCACAGCTTTATACCAGGTCTGTTTTGACCTGACAGATCAAGAAACGAGAATTCGGGAGATCCGCTCGCTGATAAAAGCGGGGAAAAACCTAAACTGTCAAAATCTCAACCTGATCACCCTGGAAAAACCGGATATGGATAAGCTGCCGCCAGAAATAACGGTTATTTCTGCAGCGGAATTTTTATAATGGTCTACGGGCTAAGGGTTTGATCTTCGTGTAGACTTTTCTATCGAGCCAACAATTTCCGATTCAATATCGGTCAAGGCGCAAATAGCCTCGATTGTTTCCGCAACGATGGTGGCCTGGCGGTTTAGAACTGCAGCTTTGGCAAATAATGGGTGAGCAATGCCAATTCATCCAAACCATTGCAATAAGTTATCGTATATGCTAATATAATGCAATGGAATTCAATTCGTTACTTACGCTTATTGGTGATGATCCGGTCTTTTCATCCTCACTATTCCTTGCTGGGAAGATTAACCCCAAAATTGTCCGGCTACAGCTTACCCGTTGGGTTAACAGCGGACGGATTTACCAATTACGACGAGGATTGTATGCAATCGCACCTCCATATCAAAAAGTTAAGCCGCATCCTTTCCTGGTTGCGAATAACCTGCAACAGGCATCTTATGTAAGCCTGCAATCAGCCCTGGCTTTCTATGGCTTGATCCCCGAGATTGTGAATAGTACCCTAAGTGTTACTGCAGGACGACCGGAAAGATTGGAAACACCCCTGGGCATTTTTGAGTTTCATCATATAAAAACCGCCCTCCTTTTTGGTTACCAAATGACCGATTTGGGTGGACAAAATGCATTGGTGGCAACCCCAGAAAAAGCCCTGCTAGACCTGATTTACTTGCAACCAGGAGGTGAATCACTGCATTCCTTGCAAGAGTTGCGTTTACAGAATTTCGAGCGCTTGGATCTGGCTGTGTTGAAGAGACTATCCGAAGGCTTTGGCTCTCCGAAGATGCATACCGCTGTTAAGCTGATTCGCCAGGTGATCCTTAGTGATATCAGTGAGTATGAGGTACTTTGAAAGATTACTTGGCTGGTTTGGTACGGCAAACATCCTCCCCTCTAGACGGCAGAAATTTGGCAAGAGAATACCTTCAGGCACGAATTTTAGCTTCGTTGCAACGCTCTGGCGCTATGATCCCATTGGCATTCCATGGCGGGTCAGCGCTGCGATTCTTATACTCCCACGGGCGGTACTCCGAAGATCTCGACTTTGCACTTGAGGGCAACCGGCAAAGCTATGATTTCCGTGCCTACCTTCAGTCAATTCGCTCCGAATTAACTCCCGAAGGGTACCAGGTTGAATTAAAGGTCAATGACCAAGATACCGTTCACAACGCCTTCGTCCGTTTTCCCGGATTGTTGTTTGAGCTGGGCCTTTCACCACAACGTAGTGAAGTGCTTGCAATCAAAATTGAAGTGGATACCAATCCACCTCAGGGCGCTGGGCTTTCTACCACCGTTGTCCGTCGGTTTGTTGTGCTTCAACTTCATCATCATGATAAGGCCTCCCTCTTATCCGGAAAAATGCTTGCCGTTCTGCAGCGCCCTTTCCCGAAGGGACGCGATATTTATGATTTACTGTGGTATTTAAGTGACCCCACCTGGCCACCGCCAAACCTGATATTGCTCAACAATGCCCTGGCGCAGACCAATTGGGATGACGGAACGCTGACAAAGGACAATTGGAAAGAAAAGGTTCGTCTGCGTTTGGAAAAGTTGAATTGGAAAGAGATTGTGGATGATGTGCGTCCATTTGTTGGAACGAGTTTTGATCTAAACTTGCTGACGCTAGCCAACCTACTAAGAGTATTATCGGGGTAATCAGGATGCCAAAGAAAATAAACCTGGTTTTTAAGTAGGGAATGACTCAGGTCAAGGGGGATATACAGGATGGGAGGTCTTCATCGCGAGGAATGCAGATTGCGCTCGATAAGCGCCAGAACCTGGTCTTCGTCGAAATTGTCAACCAGTTGGCACAACCGTCTGGCGAACGGTCGATATTGTTCGCCGAGTTGCTCGATCTGCAGAGCTCGCTGCTTCAAGCGCGGAAGTGCACCTTGCATGGCGAGGTCCAGCAAGGCAGTCAACTCCGGCAGCGGCGGGGGAATGATCAATTCGTCCGCCGGATCATCAGGTATGCTTGCCGGATTGGTCGATTCGCGATAAACCCAAGGTAGATTCAGGTGCGCCGGTAGAAGGGCAAACAACTTATTCACTTCGACCGGTTTGGTTAAGAATGCGTCGCAACCGGCAAGTGTGCTCTGGAATACATCTTTCTCGAATGCATGGCTCGACATCGCAATTAAAATGACCCGCTTCTCCCCATTGAGTTCGGTCATTTTCCGAATCTGTTTGGCCGCCTCAAGCCCACCCATACCCGGCATCATCAAGTCCAAGAATATCGCATCAGGTTGAACGTTGTCGGCTAGCTCGACGGCTTGCTGCCCATTGGCTGCCTCAAACATTTCGAATCCCAGCGGTTCCAGCAGATTGACCAAAACTGACCGATTGGTTGGCTTATCATCTACCACGAGCAGTTTGCACCTGGGCCCGGTATAGCCCACGATCTCACGATCCAAGATGGGCTGCTGAGAAACGTCATCGATCCAAATCGCCGGGAATTCCAGATCCAGCCGGAACTTGCTTCCGTATCCCTCTTCACTCTCAACCGTCAACCGGCCGTTCATCGCCTCGATCAGTCTCTTGGTGATGGTCAGTCCTAAACCGGTGCCATCGACGCGATGATTCATGTCGCCTACTTGCTCGAACGGTAAAAAGATTTGTTCCAATTTATCGGCGTTTATACCGATACCGGTATCGATCACCGCGAACCGAAGGTGGCACACCTCCGATTTCTCCCGCTGTTCGGTTGGCGTAAGGCTGAAAGACGACGTCGCCGGATCGATCAGTCCGACCTGGAAGATCACCTCGCCCTGATCGGTGAATTTGATGGCATTTCCGATGAGATTGATGAGGATTTGTCTCAGCCTGATCTCGTCTGCACGGATAACCGGCGGCAATGGCGTTGCTCGTTCAAAGGTAAATGCGATACTCTTTTTCTGGTGCGCCCGAATCTGAAACATGCTGACAATCCCTTCTAGAAAATTCGGAAGGTGAAAATCCGTATAATGCAGTTCCATTTTACGGGCTTCTATTTTGGACAGATCGAGGATATCGTTAATGAGCGTCAACAGGTGTTTGCCACTGGTGTAGATAATGCCGACCGACTGTGCCTGGGTGGGAGTCAGGTGTTCATCACGATTGAGGATTTGAGCATAGCCTAATATACCATTGAGCGGCGTGCGGAGCTCGTGACTCATATTGGTGAGGAATTCACTCTTGGCCAGGCTGGCTCCCTCGGCGACTTCTTTTAACTTCTCAAGCTGTTGGGTTTGTTTCTCCAGACGGGCAATCGTCTCGCGCAGACGATCCGTCATCAGGTTGAAGGTAACCGCCAATTGCCCAATTTCATCACTGGATTCTACTTCTGCATGAGCCTGCAAATCTCCATGGGCAATTCGTTCAGCCGCCCCCGTCAAACGTCGAACTGACCCGATAATGGTCTCTCGAAAGACAACCACCATCCAAATTCCCAACAGCAGAGCGAGAAAACTAATGGAGAATGATTGGATCTGGCCGTTTGACAGGTCGCTGCGACCTCTGTTTAGATCAGCTTGCAGCAGAGCCTGTTGGTTGGCGGTGATTTGATACAAGATTGTCAGCATCTGCTCGGCTTGCGGTTCACTTTGGGTCCGGAATAGATACAATTCCTCATAGGCGTGCTCCCCTTTAATCGCATTGAAGATTTGAGTCGGCCAGGCAAGCAGCTTATTACGGGCTTCGTCGATCTCGATAAACTCAGCATGTTGTTCTAAGGTGAGCAATGCCTGCTGGGAGCGCAGATTCTCCCAGGCTGTGGTATTCGAGGGCAATCCCGCAAGATAATTTGATTCGAAGGTATTATCGCGACCAATCGTAAAAGCGAAAAGATTGATCATCATCTCATTGAACGACGTCCGAAAGTCAATCATACTCGTAAGCAGATCACTATTCTGAGCGGAATAATTCCGCTTTTCCTGGACTGTGATCATTCTGTCCATCATGTCGAAAATCATCAATCTCGCAGGGTCAACCTCAGTGCGGTAGAGTTGCAGCCCAGGTTGATTGAGCCGGGGATTATTATGCAACTGAAACATCTTCTCAGATAATGACGCCCATTTTACGAAGGAGGTTTTGAGATTAACCAGGCGACTCATGCCTTTAAGGTCAGCAGAGATCTGAGCCAGACGCTCCATCTCGGCAAGATTTGTTTCGAAATCTTTTCGAGCAGTATAGAAATCCGCAATTTGACCGAGATCGTTCAAGGTCAAATAGCCATGAATATCAGCGACCATCTTGATCAAGCTGGCTTGAGCTTGAACTGAGGCTAGCGCTGCTGGAACCCACAAATCCCCCGTGCGCTTAAGATCTTGATTAACGCGAACGCTACCAATGGTGTTAAACACAACAACCAGCATAGTCAGGCCAACCAGCAATCCAAAACTAAGATTGAGTTTCCCGCCGATGCTTAGCCTGTTCAGATACTTTCTTGAAAGGGCTGATATCATTCCAGGCTGATAATCCCTTTGCGGAGTGCATACTTGACAAAGTCCGTGACGTTGTGAATCCCGAGTTTATCGGATATGTTCGCCCGATGAACGCCGGCCGTTTTAATACTGATTTGAAGTCGATCAGCGATCTCTCGGGTTGAGTATCCTTCGGCAATCAGTTGCAATACTTCCCGTTCCCGATTGGTCAACTTTCCATTTTGGTCACCCTGAGATAGTGATCCAGAATGTTTGAGATACTCATCGATAACGGTATGTGATACTGATGGGCTAAGAAATGTATCACCCCGGTATACAGCCTGAATTGCCAGAATCAATTCGGCCGGCGCGGCTTGCTTGACAATATACCCCGATGAGCCAGCCTGTAAAGCCTGATTGATATACTCGACGTTGGTGTACATGGTCAAGGCCAGCACTTTCACTTGTGGGAACATTTTTCTGATTTGCCGGGTGGCATCCAACCCGTTGAGGTGTGGCATGGTAATATCCATTAAAACCACATCTGGCAGAAGAGCTTCAACTTTCTGGATCGCCTCCCAGCCGTCCTCCGCTTCGCCAACGACCTCAATCCCTGTATTGGCGTTGAGTAGCGAGCAGATCCCTTTCCGCACAATGGTATGATCTTCGACAACCAGTACGGATATTTTTGTCATAGAACGTCCTCCAATGGGATCTCAATTGAAACCCGGGTACCTTTCCCTGGTTCGGAACTGATGTTGAAAGTGCCGCCCAGCAACACCACCCGCTCTCTCATGCCGATCAAGCCGGTACCCTGTTTGAGCAGGTCGCCATTGAATACCCTTTGCACATCGAAGCCAAGTCCATCATCCTCAATGCAGGCAATCACGCTGTGCCCACTGCATTTCAGCAACAATTTCACTGTGCTGGCTTGTGCATGACGAGTAATATTCGTGAGAGCTTCTTGAAAGATCCGGTATAGTGCGATTTCCACATTCGAAGGCAAACGTTCATCCAGATTGATGATGTCCGAGTGAACTTTGAGGTTAACGCGTTTTGCGAATTGCCGGATATACCACTGCAGCGCGGAGGCCAACCCCAGATCGTCCAGCATGGCCGGTCTTAATCGAAAAGACAATTCACGGATTTGCGTCAACGTTTGATTGACCAGCGACATCGACTCATTCAAGTGGGCGTGAATATCGGGATTGCACTCACTGGGCAGTTCCTGAGCAATGGCGGTCAAGTTGATGCTGATGGCGGTTAGGGCCTGGCCCGTTTCGTCGTGGAGCTCGCGGGCTAATTGCTTGCGTTCAGCCTCTTGCACTTCAGTGAGTTTCTGATTAAGGGCGCTCAATTGTTCGCGCTGCTGGTTAATCGCCTCGAAGAGTCGATCTCTTTCAACCTGGTTGCTGAGCTGTAATTGCTCATTCTTTTCCTGAAGGCTCAGAGTCAAATCTTGCAAGTGTAAATGGGTTTTGACTCTGGCCAATACTTCTTCCTGATTTAACGGTTTCGTAACATAATCGACCGCCCCAGCCGAGAAGCCTTTCACTTTATCCTCAATGCTGGTTAAGGAGGTCATAAAAATCACGGGGATATCTTTCGTGGCTTCCTGGCTCTTCAATTGGCGGCAGGTCTCAAAACCATCCATTCCTGGCATCAATATGTCCAATAGAATAATATCCGGCTGGCTGTATTTCACCCGTTTGAGTGCGGTTTTTCCACTCCGTGCAATGCGGATATCAAAGCCATAGCTTTCCAAATAATTCACGACAACACCCAAGTTGACCGGCGTATCATCGACAACCAGAATCGTGTAATCTTGGAAATTGAGTCCCGATTTATCCTTTGTTTCGTTGCTCATTGCCCTATGCTCAATTCAACAGTAATGCAAAGTCCGGAATATATTCTACTCCAGAAAAATCAACGACCTTCGTGGGCCAGTTCGTTTGGAATCATCGTGGGGTGGGAGGAATAGAGGGCAAGTATTGAAATGGGGGATTTTCACGCCTGTGCTCGACTTCCGGTGGCATACATCATGATAGTTTCTTCACTCGCTTCTGCCCTGGCTAGTTCTTTCACCAAATTGCCTTCATTCATAACCAAAACCCGATCACTCATCCCCAGGATTTCGGGTAATTCCGACGAAATCATGATAAGGCCGGCGCCCTGTTCGGCCAACTGCCCCATAAGGTGATAGATTTCGGCCTTGCTGCCCACGTCGATACCCCGAGTTGGTTCATCCAGTAATAGGATTCGCGCGCCGATGTTGAGCCAGCGAGCGAGGACAACCTTTTGCTGATTTCCCCCGCTCATATTGCCGACAATGAAGTTGGCGCCCGGCGTTTTAATATTAAGCCGTTCGATCAGACTCATGACCTTCGCAACTTCGTGTCGCAGCCTGATAATTCCCATCATTGTCAACGCCTTCAGCCCTGAAATCGTGATATTGGCGGAGACTGACAACTTAAGGAAAAGCCCTTCAGCTTTTCGATCTTCGGTTACCAGTGCAATCCGATGACGAATTGCATCTTGTGGCGAGCGCACTATCAGCGGCTTTCCAGCCAGAATCAGTGATCCCTCGTGCGGATCAGCGCCGAAAATAGCTCGGGCTAACTCAGTTCGACCGGCTCCACGCATCCCGGCTATGCCTACGATTTCACCGGAGTGAACTTGAAAAGAAATATTGTGCAAGATACCTTCACGATTCATGTTTTTGACTTCCAGCAATACCCCACCAATGGGAGAAGTTCGCCTCGGGTAAACGTCTTGCAGATCACGACCGATCATCATCCGCACCAACTCCGGCATTGTCACGTCTTTGACATTCCGGGTTCCAACCAGACGACCATCTTTTAGGACCGTCACCCGCTCGGCTATGGTAAATATTTCAACCAGGCGATGCGAAATATAGATGACCGAAATCCCGGCTGCCTTAAGAGAGCGAATGACATCAAAAAGCTTCTCCAAATCCTTGTCCCCCAATACTGCAGAAGGCTCATCCATGATCAACAAGCGTGCCTCACGGGATAGAGCCTTAGCAATTTCGACGAGTTGCTGCTCAGCCACGGTTAGTTTTGAAGCTGGAACATCTACCGGCAATTTGATGCCCAAGCGGGACAAGACTTCTTCAGCATGGGTTTTGGCAAGATCCCAATCGACTAATAACCGATGGTGTGGTAAATGTCCAAGCAGAATATTTTCCGCCACAGTCAAGTCCTGACAAATGTTGAACTCTTGATAAATTGTCGAAATACCCAATTGTTGAGCGTGATGAGGTGTCTCGATCTCAATCCCTTTTCCTTGATAGAGAATTTCCCCTTTATCCTTTTTATATGCGCCAGAAAGAATTTTGATCAGGGTCGATTTACCGGCGCCGTTTTCCCCCAGCAAAGCGTGGATTTCGCCCTCCCGAACATCAAAATCTACCGATTCGAGCGCCTGAACGCCGGGGAACGACTTACTGAGTCCTTTGACACCAAGAAGAACTTTATTTTCCGGTACAACCATTTGATCGACTCCTCCCCTAAGCAATGTTATTTACCGCGGCGCGAAAGTGCATCGACAGATACCGCCAGGATGACGAGCATACCCGTGATCAACACTTGGAAGATGGACGGAACGCCCATGAGCTGTAGACCATTGCGAAAAACGCCCACCGTTATCGCTCCAATGAGCGTACCAAAAATGGCGCCGCGACCACCGAATAGACTGGTTCCCCCAAGCACGACTGCTGTGATGGCTTCCAGATTGAGGTTGTCGCCAGCTCGGGGATCTCCGACCTGGATTCGAGCGATAACAAACAGTGCGGCAATGCTATAGAAAAATCCAGCCAACATATACACAGCAATAAGCAAGCGAGCAGTTGGAATGCCGGCCAGTCGGGCTGCTTCAGGATTATCACCCACGGCATAGATCTGGCGGCCAAAGACGGTCGATCTCAAAATAAACCACATCAGGACGTATAGTCCAAACAAAACGACCGATCCGTAAGTGATCTCTGTGGAGCCGATTCTGAACGTATCGCCGAGAGCCGTCATAATATGGGGTAGATTGGGTATCGACTGAGATGTGTAGATGAACGTCGACGCATAAGCGATATTGAACGTGCCGAGAGTAACGATAAACGCTGGCAATCGAACCACTGTCACCAGGAAGCCGTTCAAAAAGCCAAAACCCACGCTCACGAGCATGGCCAAAAAGATTGCCAGGAGCGGAGGTATTCCACGATTGACGGCAAGGTCCGTCATCATGATCGAAGAAAAAGCCATGATCATTCCACAAGATAAGTCTATCCCCGTAGTGAGAATGATGATTGTTTGCCCGATCGCCAACGCTCCAACCACCATGACCTGTTGAATGACCAATGACAGGTTAGCGCTCGTTAGAAATCGATCCGATTGAAATGAAAAGAAAAAAATTGCAAGGAGCAAGGCTGCCATTGGGCCAAGAATCGGCGAATTGCTAAGAGCCTGAAATATCCCGGAACGTTTCACGCTTAATGCGATATTGCTCATCTGTTACTCTCCAAGGATAGGTGGTGGAAACTCGCGCCTCCACCACCTATCTATACCTGAGTTGAATCAGCCCTTACCTATTTTCCCCAGCACATATCGAGACCAAACTTTGTATCTTTGCCATCCACGCCCGGCATCGGTTTGTCGGTGATGAGTGTCACCCCCGTATCGGTATAACCCGAAGCTTTCACACCAGTCGTGGCGTATTTATACACCGCCTCGACGCCTAAGGATGCCATCAGGAGCGGGTACTGTTGCGAAGTTGCGGCGATTTGTCCATCGGCAACTCCCTTGGTGCCCAGGCAGCCGCCATCCACTGAAACGATGAGCACATCCTTCTCTCTCCCGGCTGCCTTTAGCGCTGTGTATGCGCCAAACGCGGTAGGTTCGTTGATCGTGTAGACCACGTTGATACTGGAATCCTTGGTCAGGCAGTTCTCCATGGCGGTCTGACCCTTGGTCTGGTCACCCTCTCCATACAACATACACACCACCTCAGGGCTGGTGACTTGGTCCGTTGTGTTCGCATCAGCCTGCGCTAACCCATAGCCCGCCATAAAACCATTGTGCCGTAGAATACCCACGGTAACACCCGGCAGCAAGTCGAGCATGGCAATTTTTGGCGCCTTGCCACCCATCGCTGCCTTGGCATACTGTCCGATTAATAGTCCAGCCTTGAAGTTGTCCGTTGCGAAGAGTGCGTCGGCTCCATCCATCGGGTCGGTTGGGGTATCGAGTGCAATCACCAACACTCCTGCGTCACGCGCCTTCTTGATCGTGGGTACGATCGCCTTTGTGTCGGCCGGAGTAATCAAAATGCCTTTCACGCCAGCTCCCACCATGTTCTCGATGGCTGTCACCTGACTTTGGTTGTCTCCCTGATCCTTGCCTGCCGCTGTCAGGAGCGTCATCCCCAACTCGTCAGCTTTCTTTTGGGCGCCCTCTCGCATTTTGACGAAGAAAGGGTTCGTCTCAGTTTTGGTGATCAAGCCTACTTTATAAGGGGTAGCGATGGTTGGCGCTGTCGTAGCGGGCGCTGCGGTCGTTGGCGCCGATGCTGTCGGTGCAGCCGGAGTAGCGCAAGCGGATAAAAACAATGCCATTGCCACGAATAGGTTTGCAGTGCGCAATAACTTCATTGACATCTCATTCTCCTTGTTTCCTTCTTTTGATGATGGGGTGCAATTCGATCGCCAGGGTACCAGGCGTTAACCGGGATAAAATCCTGCATCAAACTCCAAACGCTGTAGCATCCGTTAAGATGCTGTATTTTCAAGCACAGTATATA
>JAQTMA010000144.1 GCA_028714615.1 Anaerolineaceae bacterium
GTTGGGAAGCCAGGGTCTCGAGCGGAAGCTTCACCAATTCTCTAGCCCAGTTGAGCACCGCGTTGCCCGTCGGGCAGATGGCATACACCGAACGCTCAATCTTCCCCAGGTGAGGGGTGATCGAAAGGCCGCGCAGCAGCATTCCCGGAGACGGGTAGGCCAGCGTGGGAATGAGGACGTTTTCATAAGAACCACTGATCAAGCAGGCAGAACCCAGATGTGATGCACCCACCCCGATCGCAGCACAGTTGAGATCATGCCCACCGTTAACGATCTTCAGGTTGCGCGGTAAGCCGAGTTGGCCGGCGAGCTGTGGTTTGATTTCGCCGATCACGGTTCCCCAGGGCAACACCTCAGGCAGGAGACGGTCAGGAATCGCATACTCCGCTAACCGCTGCGGCGACCAGGTCTTCATTCCCAGGTCATACACCAGCCAACGACCCACCAGGCTGTGCTCGCTGACGTTGCGGCCGCACAGGCGCATGGTCAGAAAGCCATGCCAGTCCGGGTAACTGCGGGCTTTCTCGAAGATATCCGGGTGATATTTCCGCCACCACAGCAGGCGGAAGACCGGATCCATGCGCTCGCGAAGATGGCCGCAGGATAGCGTCCACGCTTCCGGGTGGGCCGCACCCGGAGGGAGAATTTCGAATTCTTCGCCCCGGATGTCTGCACCCATCAGGTTCGGGCCAAGCGGATTGCCCTCTGCATCAGAGGGGAAATTCTCTCGGCCAGAAGCGCTGATGGCCAATGCCTGAGGGGGATTCTGGTGGAGACTGTCTCGGGTGGAAAGGGCGCACAAACCCTGGGCGGTGGCGCGCCACACATCCTCCGGGTCCGTCTCCCACCATCCCGGCTGGGGATGGTGGGGGCTGATGGGCAGGCTAACCATCTCCAGCAGGCGGCCGTCCACCTGATAGGCAGCGATCTTCACCGAGCTGGAACCCAGGTCAATCCCGATCAGGCTCATGGTTGGCTCCCATCTGTAGTGTTCCATCCCATGCACAGATGGGTTTTCGTAACTAAACCCATTAACCGCAGCAGAACTTGGCACCTCCCGGGTACCACTAAATGCCTATCCGGACTACCTGGAAATTGTCTGGCTTTTCGGCTCTCCTTGCTGTTTGTCATCACCTAACCTCACCAACAGATAAACATTCAATCAGCACTGATACTAAAGGAGCTGTTTTAGCGGTCGCATCGAGAGCTCATAGACGGTTACATTCTGAGGCTGCTCGTAAACAAAACGCACAACCCGGGCAACATCTACCGCCTCCAATGGTGTTACTGTCTTCTTAACTTCCCTTGCAAACGAATTATCGATGAAGGGCGTTTCAACCAGACCTGGCTCGATAATCGTTACTTTGATGCCTCGCGAAGTAACCTCCTTACGGATGCACTCAACGAATGCTACCTGCGCATGTTTACTCGTTATGTAAATAGGTTCCCCAACATACGTAACCCGGCCTGAAAGAGAAGAAATGACAATAATGTGCCCACTCCCTTGACTATACATCTGTGGTAGGAAAGCACGGACAGTGTTCATCAGACCAATCACGTTGACTTCAATAACTTTACGCCACCATCTGGGGTCACCTGAGTCAAGACTGGAGGCATCGTGTAGGGCAGCGTTCGGTACCAAAAGATCAACACGGCCGAATCGTTCAAGTGTAACTTGACAGAGTGCTTCCATGGCTGAGTAATCAGAGATATCTGCGGGGAAAGCAACTGCTTCTCCACCCCGGCTCTTTATCCGGTCGGCAACATCATGTAAAGGATCAGCCCGACGTCCGACAATGACCACTTTCATTCCAGCCTCGGCTAACTGCTCTGCTGTGGAGGCTCCGATCCCGGTCCCTCCGCCGGTGACAACCGCGACTTTGTTCTGGATCTCGCTCATAGGGTACCCTCTCATACTTTAACCCACGGGATGATTTCCCGGGGAGGCAAAGGTCAAAATATATTACTCGATCGGTGATTGTGGAAGCATTTTTGACCATGGATGATTGGCATAACTGGATGGGCAGAAGGGTAACCGATAACCGCGGATGCCAATCGGTATTTTTACGATGGTGCCAAGATCATCAATAGTCACAAATAGGGTATCATGGTTGGGCCCGCCGAAGCATACGTTGGTTGGGCGGACACCGCCTGTTGGGATGCTTTCAATCAAAATCCCTTGTGTGTCATAAACGTAAACAAATCCCACACCCACCGTAGCAACGTAAATATGTCCTTCTGCGTCGTAGGCCATGCCATCCGGACCAGTTGTGAGTTTTACCTTTAGATCAGGTAAGCGGCACAACTCGCGGATATTTCCCGCCCGGCCAGGACCGGTGATGTTATAAACCCATAGTTTGTTGGTCAAGGTTTCAGCCGCAACAACGCGTCCTTCCCTAACAAGAATTCCGTTAGGAAAGGCAAGACCGTTGTGGATTTGATATAGTTCTTGTGTTGACCAGTTATATCCATACACCGCCCCAATCGGCCTCTCTATAGAGCTGCCCCACGGGTCGGTAAAGAATAAATTCCCTTCTTCATCAAAACAGAGATCATTGGGTCCATTCAATTGCTTGCCTTGATAATGGGTAATAAAATCCGATTTTTCGCCATCGGGGGTAACCCGCACAATGGACCGACGACCCTCATCAGTTATATATAAACAGTAGTCAGGACCAAAGGCTAGGGCAGCCGGGATACCGGTCACCTCAGGGCTAGATGAATTTAAGACAGTATGAGTCTCCATGGGCCGGTTTTGGTGAGTTGCAGTAATATCACCTGCCCGTCGTGGCCAATCCCGGTCTTTCAAGGTAAAGCTGTTAACATTAAGTATCCATCCATTAGGACCAACCACCGGACCTTCTGGGGCGCTTAGCTTTTCGGCAAACAACTGCATGGTCTGCATTCCAAATCTCCTCAGTGGGCAATTGGATTCCCGCTTCAGTGATGATAAGTCGTGGCGATACTTTCGCCATTTCAGGTGGCGATGGCTAGATTCCAGCCTGGTAGCGCTAATTAGTAATCAATCAAAGCTATCTCTAATCACAAAGCGCCATCGTGCGAAGTTCCCCGAAAGACTAATTTCCGAGGATCTTGACCCAAGGCGGAGGTGCTGGAATCTGGATAGGTTCAAACACCTTGCCATTCAATAAGGTATGCACATTGCGCACTTTTTGCTTTCCATGGCGTACGTTTCCATGGATATCCCATAGTTCATAATCACCCGCTTCAATCACAAACGTAGCAATATCAGCAATTGCCCCGGGTTTTAAAGTTCCAGCTTGTCCTTTTCGCCCAAGTACTTCAGCCGGCCGGTTAGTCATCCGATGAATAATATCTGGGAAGGAGAGACCGAGACACAGCATCTTGTCCATGACCGTCAATATGTTGAACACATATCCGCCCTCCCCTTTGATTTGAATAACCACACTGCGCTCTTCGGTTGTAGTACCAAATGCGCTACCCTTTAATGGGTCTACCATGTTAGGACCAAAGATGCTCATCCAATGCAAGTCGGTTGAAAGGGTGTCAGGCAGGTAACCCTGGCCAATTAATGCCTCGGCACTATCAAATGAGAGTGATCCAGCTCCATGACCCAAATCCAAGAGGAGACCATTGTCAATAGCTCTCTTGGCTGCATCTTTGATTTTCCCGCTTTCATCGATGAGGCGCATGTTCTGCCCGGTGTAACAGTGGGCAATAATATCGCCGGGTTTAAGGTAGGCTAAAACCTCCTCTAAAGTTGGCGGCATCGTTGAGAGATGGACCATGATGGGTATTTCCAGATCATCCGCAGCTCGCCTGGCTCGTTTAAGGGGTTCAAGGTCATTTGCCCCCCCACTGCGTCCTGTCCGTACTTTGATTCCAACGACCACATCTCGGTTTTGGTTGATCACCCGCTCGAGGATTTCAATGTTTCCATACTCAGGAACCCTAAGCTCATAATCCTGGCCAACCATTCCCACATAAGCAATATTGACAAAAGCATATACCTTCACCCTGGCTCTGTTGATGATGTGTTCGCGAAAGCCAAGCAAGTTGACCGCTCCTGACGAACCAGCATCTACCCAAGTGGTTACACCACTTTGGGAACCGATCGCGTCTGCGTTGATACCCCAATACGTGGCATGCTCGTACAGATGCGCGTGCAGATCAATTAGTCCAGGTGTCACGTATTGACCCGAAGCATCGATTACATTGAAGGCTGTTTCTGCCGGAATACTCGGTTCCACGGCGACAATCTTATCGCGCGTGATGGCGACATCCAGTAGGCCATTGTATCCAGCAGCTGGATCGATGACTTCACCACCTTTGATGAGCATATCGAAACGCATATTACCCTTCTTTCTTTTTCGAATAACCAAAATCAGGAGATCTGATCATTCCTAGGATCAACGATTATCAGTTCGCGAAATCCTCATTCATAGGAATCCGTATTCCATCCGAATCGAACAGGTGGACATCCTTAGGTTTCATGCAAATCCGCACCGTATCTCCCTCTCGTGCCTGGGAGGACGCGGGAACTCGCACTTTCAATGTAATGTTCTGGGCCACTTCGATGTTGAGAAAAATATCGGAACCAACTAGCTCAACCAACAAGACTTGCCCAGATAGTCCTCCCTGATCACCGTCCACTGAAAGAGAGAGGTCTTCTGGTCGAATACCGAAGGTGGCACTAGCGCCTTTTTCGGAACATTGGAACCGAGCGCCTAAGGGAAATCGGAATGGCCCGACAAAATCGAGACCACTCTCAACAGATTGTAGGGTACCAGAGATGAGATTCATCTGGGGACTACCCACAAAAGTGGCAACAAAAGTATTAGCAGGCTGCATATAAACTTCACGAGGCCTTCCAACCTGTTGAATCGTCCCTTGTTTTAGTACCACAATCCGGTTCGCCATGGTCATCGCTTCGACCTGATCATGCGTGACATAAACGATCGTACGCCCTACTTCGCGATGAAACTTGATAAGCTCTTCGCGCATCTGGACTCGTAAGAGTGCGTCGAGGTTGGAAAGTGGCTCGTCGAGTAGAAAAGCAATTGGATTCCGGATTAGAGCTCTCCCGAGTGCAACTCGTTGTCTTTGGCCACCAGAGAGCTGGTCGGGGAATTTCCCTAGGAATTGTTCAATTTCGAGCAGCCGTGCGACACTAACCACTTGTTCACGGATTTCTGCCTTGGCAGTTCGGCGCATCTTTAGGGGAAAGCCGATGTTGCGCTCAACCGTCATGTGAGGGTATAAAGCATAGTTCTGGAAAACCATCGAGACATCCCGCTCTTTGGGAGCCAAATAATTTGCCAGGCGTCCATGGATATAGACCTCTCCATCTGTGGCGTCTTCGAGCCCGGCGATGATTTTCAGAATCGTGCTTTTTCCACAACCTGAGGGTCCAAGCAAAACAAGAAATTCTCCACTGTGGATTTCAAGGGAAATATTCTCCAGTACAGTGGCTTCACCATAACGTTTGGTGACTTCCACTAACTCAATCGCCTGCTGAATAGCTTGGGAAGAAATCGTGCTCACTTTGGTTAATGTTGAGTTCATCGTCTCACCCTCATTGTTTTAAAGCGCCCGCTAGGGAGCTGGCAATCCATTGCTTTTGTAATACCAGGAAAAATATCACAATTGGGACCATCGCCATGACTGCACCCGCCGAGAAAACACCATAATCGATCACGGTAATCCCACGCTGTGTCGCGATACCCGTCGTCATCACTTGCATATCTGGACTCGTATTTGCTACGAGCGGCCATAAGAAACTGGTATATTGCAGGTTGAAAGTTAGCACACCCAATACCACCAATGCTGGTTTTACCAGCGGCATAACGATAGTCCAATAAATGTTGAATTCCGAGGTGCCATCTAACCGTGCAGCATTCTCAAGATCGTTTGGCAGCGATTCGATAAAGCTTCGCATCAAGAAAATCCCGATTGGATTTGCGAGAGGCGGCAGGATTAATGCCCAATAACTATTGATAATCCCCATATCCCGGATCATGAAATACAATGGGATCATGATCGCCGCAAAGGGAACCATCAAGGTGGCAATGACTAAAACAAACAGGATCTCCTTTCCAGGGAACTGCATTTTTGCGAAGGCATAGCCTGCCAACGTATCAAAAAAGAGTTTTAATGCAGTGACGGTCAGTGAGACAAATAGCGTGTTAAATGTCCAACGAAGGAAAGGTGTTTTTTGTAACAGATGTAGGAAATTTCCCCAATAGATCGTTTGAGGTATCCATTGAGGGGGATATTCGAAAAGGAACTTGGACTGCTTAATCGCGGTTGTAATAATATAGAAGAATGGGAGGATCGATACAAGTACCGCCACCACCAATACAACGTAAGAAATTGCTGTGAGCAGGGGGCTCGATTCTCCAAAACGGCGCATTCCAATTATTCGATGGATTGCCCGTCGATAAGGAGATACTTGAGAGGAAGGGTAAACAGATTTCTTGTCCATCGCAACCTATCTTCGCCTACGAAGCAGGCGCATCTGTATTAGTGTAAAAGCCAAAATAACAATCAGCAATGCAAATGACAGAGCTGCCCCGTACCCGACGTTTCCATATGTGAACAGGGTGCGGTAGATATACCAAACAATTGTAGCCGTGGAATTGGATGGGCCACCATCCGTCATTACAAAAACCGAATCAAAAATTTGTAAATTGTAAATGGTTGCTTGGACAATGGCGAACAGGATGGTGGGGCGAAGCAGTGGGAGCGTGAGATGATAAAAACGCTGCCACCCGTTAGAACCATCCAGATGCGCAGCTTGGTAGAGCTCAGCCGGAAGTCCCACTAGAGCAGCTAGAAAGTAAACCGCCCAGAACCCTACCCCCCGCCAAATTTCGACAGCAGCGACGGTTGGTAGCGCAAGGGTAGTAGTTCCCAAGAAATTCAGCGGCTTACCGGTGAAAGCGCGGATAACGAGGTTTAAGGCGCCGAAATCTGGATGCACTATGAACACCCAGATCAGCCCAGCCACCACAGTTGGAGCTAGGACTGGGAAGTAAATACCAGCCCTCATCACTGCGCTCCCCTTCTTGATATTCCGGAGGAACAAAGCAACAACCATTCCCAAGATCAACATACCCGGAATGGCGATGACCCCGTACAACACAGAGTTCTTGAGCGCCTGGAGAGCTAATGGATCCTTAAATGCCTCTTTCCAATTCTGCAATCCAACAAATTCAGAAGGGCCGAGGATTCCACCTTCATTCAGCGAGAACCAGAACACCCAAACCATCGGGATAAGGAGAAAAACAAAGAAAAAGATAAAATTGGGGGCTATAAAGGCATACCCGGTCAGAGCCCGTTTGAGTTTGTAGATACGAGAGAGTCGTTTGTGTTCCGCCGATGTCAATCGGGGGCGGTGTGCCCGCGGTGTTTCCACCGCGGGCAATCCAGAACCTGTCATCTCGGAAGAGATCGTGTTCATTTCCTCAATCACTTTTTCAGTTTCGCTTCAATCTGTTGGCAACCCTGGTCGATCAACTGTTGTGGAGTGATCTTTCCCTGCATCATATCGTCGAAGAGTGGTTGCACTAGGTTTTGGAACTCTACCATCTGGGGATGGAATTGAGGACCTTCGGCAAATTTTGCCAGCTTCAAGCCGCCTTGTAACACGGGGTCATTCGGGAATACAGCAATGCCTTTCGTGTCCTTGAGGGCCGGGTAGAGTCCCGACGTTTCATTCAAGTAATTGACTTCGCTCTCGGGCTTGGTCCAGAATTTAATTACTTCCCAGGCAGCTTCCTTATTTTTACTGGCAGCGGGGATGACCCAAAAGCCACGGAAAGTCAGCAGATTGGAATTGACAATCCCCGGAATACCAGAGAACTCGTACTTGAAGTTGGGTGGGTTACTTTTCAAAACGCCGGCAATGGGCGGTTCATCGTGCATAATGGCGATCTTGCCCGCTTGGAAAAGCCCACGGAGACCGTCCCAAGTGTAAGCACCAAATTCTGGGGTGACCTTATCTTTATTTTGGAGATCGACCAGCCACTGGTATGTCTGGACCAACTCTGGTTTGTTGAGGCCACATTTTTTGAAATCGGGTGTTAGAAAGTTAGCTCCGGAACGGAGCATGTACCCAATCCAGTCATGCTGAGAGAAGTTTGCCAGCCCACCGGTTCTGAAGGCTATCCCGTAGGCATCCGGGAACTTTTGCTTGACCGCGATAGCAGCGGCGCGCACCTTATCCATCGAGGTATTCCAATCGTCCGGTACTCCAGCAGCCTTCAACATGTCGAGGTTGACAACAAAGTGGGACTCGGGAATCCAGATATACGGAACGCCTCCGAGCAAACCATCCGGGGATTTCGCGACGTCCCAATATGTGATGTTGTTTCGAGCATCTTGCCAGGTTGGGTCTTCTACGTACTTACTGAGATCTTCAAGTGGGCCGCCCTTGTATGCAAATTTCGGATACATGCCTTCTGGAATGTAGATGACATCATGGGTTCCACCAGCAAGTGCAGCAGTGATCTGTTGCTCCTGAGTTGGCCAGTCAAACGTTTCAAAGATAACCTTGATGTTTGGATACGTTTTATTAAATTCAGCAACCGTTTTATTCTGTAGATCTACTTCGTTGGCGCCAAAAGGGCCTTTGTACATCTTTACAGTCCCTTTTATATCTGCCGGCTGTTTGGCTGCCGGGGGTTGGGCCGGGTTCGAATTTGGAGCGGTTGTGGCTCCCCCGGTACAAGAGGACAGGAGTAGAGCAACGAGACAAACAAGCATCAAGACACGCACGACCGAACGCATGGACATGGGAATCCTCTCCTTTCCTTTCTGTTCTTGGTAGATCTGGTTTTGGGCTTATCGATTGTTCGCTAAATGAGAACGCTCACGTTTTGTGAACAATCAGATAGTAGCACGCGGCAATTTAAATGTCAATAGGGATTTCGTGGTGATTCCACATAAGTCGCGGTGAAATAGAAAACTCTGCTTGAGCGTAGCAGATTAGAGATTGCAGACCCAAGTTACCGGTATGAGCAGAGTTGACATACCTATACAAGTAGAACAATTCTTCGATAGGTTGCCCATTGCCAAATCTAGGAGACCACCTTCCGGCATCTTCAACCCTTGGAAGTACGATTACCCGATCGATGTCTGAGAAAAGTGGGTGAAGTGATGGAGAAACCGGGGCTACAGCCAAACGCATTTACCGTTTGATGGACAATAGGCGTATCGAAATTCAGGAATGTTGGACCTTACTGGCTGAGCGGTACCTCCCCCATGTGCGCTGCTTGGCCGAATGGGACGGGGCGCGTTCGCTGGTGCTGATCTGCTCCGAACGCCGAATCTGGCAGCAGACGACCTCCCAGACGCGCTGTTTGATCTCCAATCTGGCCTTCCATGCGGCTAAATTACTCGAGGCAGTGCGGAGTTATTGGGGCATCGAAAACAGTATGAATAGGGTGCTGGATGTGGCTTTTGATGAAGATCACAACCGCATCCGGGAAGACCATGCTCCGCAGAATTTCGCAGTCATCCGGCAGATCGACGTGAACTTCCTCAAGCAGGAAAAAACCGTCAAAGGAGGTATTCAGGCCAAACGCTGACAAGCCACTTGGGACGAAGCCTGCTTGCACAAAATCCTCTCGGTTTACAACTATTGTCCTGACCCAGAATCAGTGCATCGTTAATAAAATCCACCAATAATTGAATAGTTCCACCAGGATTCCATTCCTGGGTTCAGCCTCCAAGAATAACCCGCCGCTTCAATCCGAGGGAAGCGGGTGAGACCGAATCGATTGGCGGATTGATATGCTCACAACCAAACCAAATTCAACCAGTCCAGAATTGATTGCCCCATGCGGGATCGACTGCCGCTTGTGCCGCGCCTTTACCAGGGAGAAGAAGGCATGCCCTGGCTGCCGCGGTGACGATGCGCTGAAGATGAAGTCGAGTGTAATTTGTTCGATCAAGAACTGCGAAAAGAGACTAGCGGGAAAACTGGAGTACTGCTTCGATTGTGATACGTTCTCTTGCGCACGCCTGATGTATCTGGACAAACGCTATCGGACCCGATCTGGAGCCAGCGTCATCGACAATCTGCACATCATACAGATAATTGGCATCCAACGTTTTGTCGAAGCCGAAAAACAAGAGTGGATCTGCCCGGAGTGCGGCGAAATGTTGTGCATGCACAAGCCGCAATGCTTGTCGTGCGGGTATACATGGCACAATCAATACCGGTCATGATGGACGATCAACGCAACCGGAAGATCTTTCGAAGATGGGCCCCGCTGTATGATTGGGTTATGCGCCCCATCTACGGGGCAGCCAGGCAGCGGGCGATCCGGCTGGTGAACTTGCAACCGGGCGAAAGGGTCCTGATCCCAGGTATCGGAACGGGGTTGGACCTCCCCTTGATTCCTCCTG
>JAQTMA010000145.1 GCA_028714615.1 Anaerolineaceae bacterium
AAGGACGGCAAGGAAAATGCCTGGAGACGCAATTGATCTATTTTCGCAACCAACGTCCCAGGATGCAGTCCGCCGCTTAAGGGAAGGAGCATCTGCCTCTGCCAGCGGTGTGATGGAAGCCTCCAGGAGAAGGATGGACTCCCTCTAGATTTGAGGTGGGCAGCATTTGGAACGTGCGCAACTCAGGTAAACCGGGATGAAGAGCCGGCAAAGGACAAACCCCTTCGTGATCTCGCGAAAGGGTTTGGGGTGGATGGTTGAAGGAGAGCTTTATCCTGCGGCGCTGTAGCCGGGGCCGCTCTTGAAATACTCGTAGTTCGGTGGGGTATCTTTGGTCAAGTCAACGACTTCGCCGGCTGCAAGTGCGCGAGTAGCCTCCAGATGAACGGGATCGCCTTCATGGTTGGCACCATCGTACACTGCGGTGAAACCTGGTGTGCCGGTGGGCATTGAAACAATTTCTCCGCCCTTGGCGCGATAGGCTGAAGGTACCTCATCCTCGGGAAATATCGCGGCAAAGGGACACTCGGGAACGCAAGCGCCACAATCAATACACGTGTCCGGGTCGATATAGAACCAAGGCCATTCCCCTTCGGGTTTTCCCGGAACGATACATTCAACCGGGCAAACTGTAACACAACCGCCGTCTCGCAGGCACAGGCTGGTAATAATATGGGTCATTTGCTCCTCCAGATCAGGTTAAAAGGCCTCTATTTTGTGGCCTGATATCTTTTCTCTACTTCGTCCCAGTTTACCACATTCCACCAGTTCGAGAGATACTCAGGCCGGCGGTTTTGATACTTGAGGTAATAGGCATGCTCCCAGACATCCACTACCAACAAAGGTAGCAGGCCATCCGTGGTGGGCGAATCCTGGTTGGGCGTGGAATGGATGATCAGCTTACCTTCGTGATTACGGCTTAGCCAGGCATATCCGCTTCCAAAGCGGTTCACACCCGCCTTTTCAAAAGTTTCCTTGAAGGAAGCCAGGCTTCCGAAAGCTTCCGGGATCAAACGTGCCAGGTCGCCTTTCGGGTCTCCTCCCGCATTGGGCGACATACTGGCCCAATAAAAACTATGATTGATATAGCCGCCGCCGTTATTACGAACTGCAGTCCGGATTGGTTCAGGAACCGTTCGCAGGTCTTTGAGAAGGTCTTCGGCAGTTTTATTGAAGAGCTCCGGAAATTTTTCAAGAGCAGCGTTCAAATTCTTGAGATAAGTGGCATGATGCTTGGTATAATGGACTTCCACTGTGCGGGCATCAATGGCTGGTTCGAGCGCATCAAATGCATACGGTAGTGGGGGGAGTTCAAAGGGCATTCCAGACTCCTTTCAAGTTGAACCGCACAGAGAGCCGGTCGAAACAGGCGCGTCCTTCATAAAACCCGATCTGTACAAAAAAATTGTAGCTTTCAAGATGGCCTTTGTCAAGCAAAATGGTTGAGCATTCAATTTGAACGGTGATTCAAAACTCCCATTGTTTCCTCCACCGGCGGCTCTTTTCATGGGAATATTGGCTGTCTCAACCGCCAGTATCTTCATCCGTTTTGCTCAGGAAACGACACCCTCACTGGTGATTGCCGCCTATCGCCTGGGGTTGGCCAGCCTGATACTGGCTCCAATAGCGTTGATCCGAAAACGGCGCGAATTACGGACGCTCAAGCTCCGCCAATTCAGCCTGGCGATGCTCTCCGGAGCTTTCCTTGCGCTGCACTTTGCCACATGGATCACCTCCTTACAGTACACCAGCGTGGCGAGTTCGGTTGTGTTGGTAACGACAAACCCTTTGTGGGTGGCGCTGTTATCGCCGATCTTTCTACGCGAACGTCCAAAACGCGCTGTCCTGGTCGGATTAGCGCTGGCGCTGGGAGGAGGTGTGGTGGTCAGCCTGGCTGATTCTTGCTCACTCAGCACGGTTGGGATTACCTGCCCATCAGCCGCCAGTTTCTTCCAGGGTACTGCTTTTCTTGGCGACTTCCTTGCGCTGGCAGGCGCCTGGTTTGCTGCCGGATATCTGATGATTGGGCGTAGCCTACGCCGGAAAATGTCACTAACGTCTTACACGTTTCTGGTCTACGGGATGGCTTCCGTGGTCCTGCTTGTAGTGACCGGCGTAGGGCGACTTCCACTTAGCGGGTATCCAGCTCCAACCTACCTGTGGCTGGTTTTACTGGCTCTGGTACCGCAGTTATTCGGCCATACGACCTTCAATTGGGCGTTACGCTATCTCCCCGCAGCGTATGTCTCAATCGCTCTCCTCGGCGAACCGGTTGGGTCGACCATCCTGGCATATTTTCTGTTGAGGGAAACGCCAAATAGCATCAAACTGGCTGGCGGCGTGTTAATCCTGGTAGGGATCTTTATCACCAGCCGTTCATCCAACCAATAAGCCGAACTAGAATTATTGATGGCCCTTTATTCGGGGTCGATTGATCCCGGGTTTACGTCCATAGAGGGTGTTAGCCTCAGCCAGGCGCACCTGGAGCGGTTCACCCAGCGCGTCAGCAGTCATCCGCCAGGACCAGTTCCCATAAGGCCGGCCAGGGAAATTCATGCGAGCTTCAGTTCCCAGGGCAAGCAAGTCTTGCATCGGCGCCAGAGCATACATGGCGACCGAACTCCAGGCTGCCCGGATCAAATCCCAGGAAATATCATCTCCCGATCGCGCCAGGTACCGGCGTAAAAAGTCTTGCTCCGTATTCGACGCCGCCGCGTACCAGCCACAGGAAGTGTCATTGTCATGTGTCCCGGTATAGACAACACAGTTGGGTGGATAATTATGCGGAAGGAAAGGATCTGAAGCATCCGTGCTAAATGCAAATTGCAGGATCTTCATTCCTGGCAAATGAAATTGTTCGCGCAGCTCAACTACATCCGGGGTAATTTCTCCCAGGTCTTCAGCAATGATGGGCAGATCACCAAGCGCGCGTTGGATGGCGTCAAAGATAGCAGCGCCTGGCCCTGGGACCCAGCGGCCTTTTTCTGCAGTAGGCATGTGCGCAGGGACCTCCCAATAACCGGAGAAGCCACGGAAATGGTCCAACCGGACGGTATCAACCAGTTTCAGCACTGCAGCCAATCGCTCGATCCACCAGGCATACCCATTAACGGCGTGTACATCCCAGCGATAGAGTGGATTGCCCCACAATTGCCCGGTTGGGGAGAAGTAATCCGGAGGGACGCCGGCTACGACAGAGGGTTTCCCTTGATCGTTGAGAAAGAACAATTCGGGATGGCCCCACGCATCCGCGCTATCATAAGCGATGAAAATGGGGATATCGCCAACGATTAGGACACCTTTGGATTTCGCGTAGGCATGCAGTTCATTCCATTGCCGGTAGAATAGGAACTGGCGGAAGTCGAACTGGTCAATATTGCGCGCATTCTCTCGCTTGAACTGCTTAATAGCTTCCGCAGAACGCTTGCGCAGCGGTTCAGGCCAGGAATCCCAGGATACTCCACCCTGCGATTCTTTAATGGCCATGAATAGTGAATAATCGGGTAGCCAGTTTTTTTGCGCGCGTTGGAATACAGCATATTCTCTCTTCAACCTGGCATCATCTCGATGAAGGAAGGCATCGTAGGCCCGGTCCAATAGCGCCAGTTTCCACTGGATGACAGGGCCATAATCCACCTGGTCCTGAGGAAATTCCGGGCGGTCAGCAAGGTCATCCAATGAGAGCAAATCCTGGTCAAGCAATATGGTGGGGCTGACCAGGTATGGGTTGCCAGCAAAAGCCGAGAAGGATTGGTAAGGCGAATCAGCGTATCCAGTCGGACCAAGGGGAAGCACCTGCCAGAGCGAGCAACCTGTGGAGGAAAGGAAGTCAATCCAGCGGTATGCCTCAGGTCCCAAATCACCAATCCCATCCGGACCGGGCAGGCTGGTGGGGTGCAAGATTACGCCAGAAGCGCGCTCAAACTTCATATGGAAGCCTCCGAGTCTGGATATACTGACCTGTTTTCACGGTATTTTCAAGGAAATCCGCCGGGACGACATCCGGACCTACGGCAGCGCCTGGCTGCAGGATGATGCCGGGTGGAAGCACACTGGCTTTCCCAACCATACTGATCACGACTTCCTCTTCTGAGGTCATGCCGCCGATTTGCGCACCGGCGCCTACGATGACGCGTTTATCGAGGATCGCCCGTTGGATGACGGAACCTTCCTTGATCACGCTATCGGTCAGCAAAATCGAATCCTGTACGATGACATCATTGTTGATCATTACGCCTGGAGAAAGCACCGAGCGGATTACCTTTGCTCCCTGGCAGATGACACAACCGCCAGAGAGCATACTATTTTCAACAATGGCGCCTTTCGCCACGAAAGCCGGCGGCCGTTCTTCTGTGCGGGTATGGATGATCCATGTCCGGTCGTTTAAGTCGAACGACGGGCTATCAGTGAGTAAGTCCATGTGAGCTTGCCAGTATGAGTTGACGGTGCCAACATCCACCCAATAGCCGGTGTAAGGGTATGCATAAATCCGGGCACCTTCTTTGATCAGGGCAGGGATGATGTCCTTCCCAAAATCATGGGAGGAATCCTTACGCAAGTGATCCTCCCACAAAACCCGGTCCAGCAGTTCGAGGTTAAAGACGTAAACGCCCATATTCGCCATATTGGAGGTTGGATCGGCGGGTTTTTCGACGAAGGATGTTACCCGATAATCGTTTCCAACCTCTACGACCCCGAAGCGCGAGGCATCTTTCCTGGGCACGGCGATGGTTGCCATGGTCATGTCTGCCTGATGGTCGGTGTGAAAAACGACCAGCGCATCGTAATCCATCGCATAAATATGGTCGCCAGATAGGATCATGACCAGGTCGGGAAGATTATGCTTGACGAAGGAGAAGTTTTGCTGGATCGCATCTGCAGTGCCAGAAAACCAATCTGAGAAGCGGCGGGCTTTGTAAGGAGTATAAATCCGCACACCCCCGGTGAAGTCTCGATTTAAATCCCAAGGTCCGCCGGCGCCGATGTGCTCCAGCAATGAATGCGGGCGGTATTGGGCAATGATCATAACATCGAAGAGCCCAGAATTGACACAGTTGGAGAGGGTAAAATCAATGATGCGGTATTTACCTGCAAACGGGACGGCAGGCTTGGTTCGTTTGGCAGTGAGGGTACCAAGTCTCGATCCTTCGCCACCGGCAAGAATTACAGCACGAGTTTTCATAGACTCCTGGCCTTTATCAAGTCCTGGTAGAGTTGAGCGTATCGGGCGGCGGAATGTTTCCAACTGAAGTCTATCTGCATGCCTCGCCGTTGTAAGGCCGACCATGCAGCTTTGTTCTGGTATAGATACATGGCCCGGCGCAACGCCTCAGCCAATGCGTCAGTAGATGCGGATTCAAACAAGAAACCTGTGTTTTGGGGAGAAAGCGGTCGATCCAGAACCGTATCCTGCAGTCCACCGGTGGCGCGGGCTACTGGGATGCAGCCATAGCGCATGGCGATCATCTGAGCTAAACCGCATGGCTCATAACGTGACGGCATCATCAGGATATCCGCTCCCGCATACATCTCGTGAGAAAGGCGGTTGTCAAAACGGATCACAGAACGAACCCGATCGGGGAATTCAATCTCGAGCTGGCGCGCCTCGGCTTCCAGGGCAGGAACCCCGGTCCCCAGGATGATTGCCTGCCAATCTAGCTCGGAGAGGAGCCGAAGGCTTTTAATTACCAGGTCTACCCCTTTTTGCGGATCCATGCGACCGATAAAGGCAAGCAGAGGAGTCTCTGGGTTTTCAGCGAGGGAGAAGCGAGCTTGCAACGCGGATTTGTTCACTGATCGAATGTCAAGCGTGTCGAGGCCATAACTGGCGACACCTTGCTGTTCGCGTGTGGGGTCCCAGGTGACCGTGTCAATCCCATTTAGAATGCCGGTGATGGCGGATGAACGTGTCTGGAGGAAATCCTCGAGAGAGCAACCGAACTCCGGAGTCAAAATTTCCCGGGCATAGGTCGGTGATACGGGCACAATCCGGTCTGCGGTGAGCAGGCCAAGCGGCAGGGGCATCACTTGCGCCCAACTGGGTAAGCGATCATCTTCTGCGGGTGGCAGGCCATAAACGGAGAGGCTATTTTCCGCCCCGGCGCCCATGAAGGGTAGATTATGGAGGGTCAGCACTGAGCAAGTATCCTTAAAGAATGCGTCTTCTGGTCGCTTGAGACTAAGGGCATAGATGGAGAGAGCTGTATGCCAATCATTGGCATGGAGAATGTCAGGCTTCCAGTCCAACTGGCGGGCTAATTCCAAAGCGGCTAAGGAGAAAAAGGTAAATTTCGCACTATCCTGGTGGGTATCCAGGGAGTAGACAGCGGAAGATCGTTGGATCGGGGGTCCGGCGATCAAGTAGACCGGCAGACCGTCCAGCTCTGTTGTGTAAGCCGTAGCTTGAATTGAACCTTCAGCCGTAAATACCGGGAACGAAACACCTGGACGCAAGGAGTAAGTATTCTGGTCGATTGCGCCATAAAACGGGATGACCAGGCGAACATCCAATCGAAATCCTCCCGTTTCATCGGCTGCCAGATTGCGCAAGGCGCGGGGGAGGGAGCCCCCCACGTCTCCAAGACCGCCGACCTTAATAAAAGGGTCAGCTTCCGCAACAATGAAGAGTATACGTAGAACTTTTCCGGGGTCGACGGTTGGAGGATTCATAGCTGCTGATCCAATACGGCTTCGATATAATCCCGACCGATGGTCTCCTGTGGTGAAGCTCCAAGGAGGGTGATCAGGTGGGCGACAAGAGCAGATTTTCGATCGGCATCCTGGCGGCTCCAGGTGCGGCTCTTAATCTCGAGGAAGGTACCCATCTCCGGTTTGATGACCTGGTCCACATTGATAAAGAATTCGGTGCCTTGATACTTGACGAGGTAACGGAAGCGGTCCTTCTCGATCTCAATCTCATCAGTGGGCTTGAAGTATTCACGATAGAAACGCAAGCTATTCGCGGCAGGCGCCAGATAACGACTCCGAGAAAGAAGAACCTCTTGAGGGAAGTGCTGTTCTCGGGTCTGGCCAATCAAGGTCAGGCGCGAACGGACATTCGTCACCTGGCCTTGTTCGTCAACGAAATCGTCTTCGCGATAGCGTAACCGACCTTGGGTAGGGTCGGTGAAGATGAAATACGTGTCGTATTGATGATAATGGCGGGTGCGCATTACCTCGAATGCCGGAGCGTGGATTGCCTGGATGACCACGGATGGGTCGGAGATGCGCACCTTCACCTGGACTTCAAAACTTTCTTCTTCCATCGCCCCGCCAATTGCAATGAGCTTCGATAAGATCGATTGTTCGCGGTGCATCAAGAAATGATCGATCTGGCGAGCATAATCCTGACTGGCGGCGATCAACTCCGCTTCATTCAGGGTTAGCAACCGGCGATCTCGCATCAACCATTGACCATTAACCATCACATCTGAAACATCACTCGCTTTGGCGGCGTAGACCAGTTGCGCATAGGTGGAGTTAGGATCACGACGAAACCGGGGTGTGTTATGGATTGAATTGACCTCGACCAAGATCAGGTCAGCTCGTTTTCCGGCGGCAATCGAACCGGTGATTTCCCCCATGTGCAAGGCTTGAGCTCCCATGCGAGTGGCCATAAACAGGGCGGTGCGGGCTGGAAGGGCGGTCGGGTCACCAGAGGCGCCTTTGGCGAGAAAAGCTGCCAGGCGGACTTCTTCAAACATGTCCAGGTCGTTATTCGAAGCCGGGCCGTCGGTGCCGATGCCGACATTCAATCCCAGCTCGAGCATTCGTTTGACAGGCGCGACGCCTGAGGCCAGTTTTAGGTTGGAGCTGGGATTATGGGCGATACCGGCATGAACGTGCAACATTGTACGCATCTCTCCCTCGTCCACATGTACACAATGGGCTGCCAGCACTTTGGCCTCAAAGAGGGATTGTTTTTTCAGATAAGGAACCACCGGCATCCCTTGTTCATTGCGCAGATTTTCAACTTCCAGGGCAGTTTCGGCAATATGTGTGTGCAAGGGGACATCAAACTCAACTGCCAGGGCAGCGGTAGCCCGGATAATGTCCGGGGTACACGTGTAGACGGCGTGAGGCGCCACGGACGGTACGATCAGGGGGTGACCTTTCCACCGTTGAATGAAATCACGCGCAGCAGCCAGAGATTCTTCATAGGATTCTGCGTCTGGCGTAGAGAACTTGAGCACGGACTGAGCGCAGAGGGCGCGCATCCCGGCATCTGCCGTTGCCTGGGCGACATCCTCTTCGAAATAGTACATATCAGCGAAAGAGGTGATACCACTGCGGATCATCTCTGAGCAGGCTAACCGTGTGCCGAGACGCACAAAATCCGGAGAAACGAATTCCCGCTCCACCGGCATCATGTACCCCATTAACCAGACATCCAAACGCAGGTCATCTGCCAGTCCGCGTAACAAGGTCATGGCTGCATGGGTATGGGCATTGACTAAACCCGGCATCAGCACTTTGCCGGAGCAATCCATCTCCTGGGTCCCCTGAAAACGAGTGCGCATCTCAGCTTCATCACCGGCAGCAACGATAGAATCGTCTCGCACGGCAACTACGCCGGGCTCATACTGGTGGAAGACTTCATCCATGGTCAGCACAATGGCATTGGTCAGTAATAGGTCGACATTCTCCATTCGTTCTCCCAAAACCCTATTGATTGATTGGTTATCTCTTCGAATGCGTAGTAGACAGATACGGACTACTCGATGGCGCGCCTGAGCCAATCCAAAGCCATGTTAGCACCCCAGGCTGGAGCCATTTGAGGCGGTCCACCATACGACCGATCTTGCTCAAAGGTTCCTTCGGGGGTGATCAATACCATGGAGAGATCCTGCTGATCCTTACCGGGGCGCACCGTTACGCCCAAAGCGACATCCGCCTGTCGGGCAACCTGAAAATCCTGTAAGCGAGCCTGCAACTGTAATCGATCTAGCGGCTCATTAATTAACTCGCCGCCTGCAAAGTTCGCGTCCGTTTTTGCCAGACATTCGATGAGCTGATTACCTATGCCCGATTCAACAACGGCCAACTTCCAACCCCGCTCGGCCAACCGATTCTGAAGTACACTAGCCAGGGTCTCCTCACCGGTTCCGTAAATATTAGTTCCCAGGCGGTTCCGAATCTCCTCTGCCACCCTCAATATTAATCGGTCGGCCTCCTCAGTCGATTCGGCGCGAGCGGTGACACGCACATCAATTTGCCCTGCATGCGCAGCCAAACCGACGGTTGGGTTCGTCAGGTATTCCAGATCACCGATCAACTCATCAATTTGTGACTCACCCATGCTGGCAGCATGTAAGACCAGGGCTTTAATCGTTCCGCGCAATTGAAAACGCTCTCGCAGGTAAGACATGACCGTGTTTTGGAGTAGGTATTCCATTTCACGGGGCACCCCCGGCAAGGAGATGATCGACCGGTGGCCGGTTTCAATGATAAATGCCGGCGCCGTACCCACCGGATTTTCAATGGCAATAGCGCCGGCAGGAACGTAAGCCTGGCGTTTATTATTTTCAGTCGCCAAACGGCCGAAGCGTTTGAATCGATGGGTAATTTGTTCCCACAATTCATCCCGAAATTCGAGTTGAACACCGATGGCCTGGGCGATGGCCTCACGGGTAGGATCATCTACCGTAGGTCCCAATCCCCCGGTGGTGATGATGATCTCAGAGCGTTGCAAGGCTTCTTGCACCATTTGAGCGATACGAGCGGTGTTGTCCCCCACGATCATGGTACGATAGAGATTGATGCCTGCATCCCGGAGGGTGCGCGCCAGATAGCGGGTATTGGTATCCAGCGTTTCCCCAAGCAGCAGCTCGGTCCCGATGGTGATGATCTCAGCGACAGGCATGCGTTCTCCGAATTGAGACTTCCATATTTACACGAGTGTAATCACGAAACGAAAAATAGTCAAATCTTTCATCGAATCCTTCACGGAATCCTTGCCGAAAGTCATCGTTTCGCTTACGATAATAGCTGAACAAGCACTGATGGATTGGTGGAACCCACCAAGTTATTGAACGGTCCGGAAGAAACCTGACCAGGAGGGTCGTTTTGACGGCGAATCACAAACAGCAGTTGGGGCGTTGGGGAGAGCGAGTGGCGGAGAGTCACTTGTTAGCCCAGGGATATACGATCCTGGAACGGAACGAGCGGACGCCATATGGTGAAATTGACCTAATCGCGAATCTGGGGGATACGCTCGTTTTCATCGAGGTGAAAACCCGCGCCACGGATGTTTACGGCGACCCGGAAGTCAGCGTGACCCCCCAAAAACAAATCCACTTGCTTCATTCGATCCAATCCTTTCTACAGGCACATCCTGAGCAGCAAGGAGAATGGCGCGTGGATGTTATTGCGATCCGGGGTGAACCAAACCTGGC
>JAQTMA010000146.1 GCA_028714615.1 Anaerolineaceae bacterium
TTCTTGGTGAAAGACCTCAGAACCCCGGGCAGGGATGCCCGGTCTACAAAAAACTACGATGTCTTCCATTGCTCACAGCGCCGTCCCCGGCGCTGTGAGCGTTTTATATTGATTTGTTCTTAAAATTCGCGAAATTCGCGGACAAGGTCCCGGTGCTCTATCCGGGATAAGGGTTCTTACCGCATATTCCGGCGCAGAATGTCGGCGATGGTCAGGTTGTGGCGGGCGCTCAGCTCCCCGTTCATCATCTGGATCTGCTTGCGCGGCGAGAAGAAAGCCTCGCTCCAGCCATAGCCGGCGCAGGCGGTATCGGCGATGCAGTTCCCCTGTTCATCTTTCCCCCACCAGGCGCGGTACGCTTCCTCCAGGTCGGGGCGAATGTGCAAGGACGGCTCATTGATGTGCGCCGAGTAGTAATAATCGGGGGGCAGCGCATTGAGCAGGGTCTCAAAGACGTGCACGCGCACGTGGATGTCGCGGATACACTCGGAGCGCGCGATGCGGCACAGCCCGCGGATGGTTGCCAGGGGAGAGATGACCTCCACCTGTTGGATGTGCTCGAAGCGTTCCTGGATGCGCTCGATGGTTTCTTTCATCACCAGCCCGCTGGCGATGCTGTCGGCGATGAACGCCACCGTGATGTCCTCTTTCTGGCCTTGATCCAGGTCTTTATCCTTAAACAGGGTCATTTCGACCTTGCGGTTGTAGATCGGCACCGAGCTATCGAACACATGGTGCGCGTCCAGGATGATCTCGTCGCAGTAGTAGTCGTAGTTCTCGTAGATCGCCTCGGCTACCTGGTATTTCAGACCCTCGCGAGCGATGGGGAAGACTGCCATGTTCTGCTGCTGGTGGCTGGAGATGACCGGGCTGAGCATGGGGGAGGCGAAAATGTCGTTGATGGCGTGCCGCATGGTGCGCGCCCGTTCTGCCCCCATACACAGTTGTCCGGGCAGCTCCAGGATGCGGATTTTCGCGATCTCCTCGTCCGCCAGGCCAGCGATACGCAGCAGGTTGAGGTCCGCCGGCGTATTGCGCAAGTACATGAAGGTTTCCATCGGCTGGCTGTGATACAGCACCAGCTCCAGGTTGGAGCACCCGTCGACCGACATCTGGCCCTGGCGATAAAAGCCGCTTCCCTGGGGTTTGTAGCGGAAGGGAAGCGGCTCGTCGAGTTCGAGGCGACCATGCACCTGGGTGGAGTCAACCTCTGCGAATTGGAAACGGTGATCTACGATGGACATAAACACTCCTGGGGCGGCGATGTGGGCAAAATTTGGCTGGCTCAATCTTAAACAGACAAGCGGTCTTTTGATGGTATTTGACCACTTAATCAGGTAACCTGGCGCACATTGTGCGCACTACAAGCGTTCTGGTTTGTAGTGAGCGCTTTGCATAGCACCCCTTGCGGGTCAGCGCTCCTTCCCGAGGTAAATCCTGGTAAGCCAGCATTGCCCGTTTACGTTGTCAAATACCATAAGAAGACCGTTTATAATTCTAACGCATTGCGATGCAACTGGGATGGTGATTTTTGGAGAATGGCATGCCCATTTATGTCGTTGTTGAAATCCAGGTAACCGACCCCGAAACCTACGAGACCGTCAAGCAGCTCACGCCTGCCACCGTGGCAGCCTATGGGGGCAGGTATCTGGCCCGCGGCGGCCAAACCGAGTGCATCCACGGAAGCTGGGATCCCAAACGCCTGGTCATCCTGGAATTCGAGACCCTTGAGCAGGTGAAAGCCTGGCAAGAGTCCCCTGAGTACCGCCCGATCAAAGCGCTGCGCGACCGGTCCTCTCAGGTCAACATGGTCGCCATCGAAAGCACGCCCCCGCAGGAGGATTGAACTTGTCGCGTCGTCGGTTAACCGTAATTACCCTGGGCGTCATGCTCAGCCTGTTCCTGGCCTCGATGGAAGGCACCGTGGTCGCCACCGCCATGCCCACCATCGTGGGACAATTGGGCGGCTTGTCGATCTACAGTTGGGTGTTTGCTATCTACATGCTGACCTCTACCACCACCGTGCCGATCTACGGGAAACTCTCCGACCTGTATGGGCGCAAGCTGGTTTACATCATTTCGATGGCGCTGTTCCTGGCTGGCTCGGTTTTGTGCGGGCTGGCGCGCTCGATGGAGCAGTTGATCATCTTCCGCGCTATCCAAGGGCTGGGCGCCGGTGGGGTGCTGCCCCTGGCGTTCACCATCATCGGGGAGCTGTTCACCCTGCAGCAGCGTGCGCGCATGCAAGGCCTCTTCTCCGGCGTGTGGGGGGTGTCAGCCGTCATCGGTCCGTTGATCGGCGGCTTCCTGGTAGACCAGGTCTCCTGGCCCTGGGTGTTCTGGATCAACATCATCCCGGGATTGCTGGCCTCGGTCTTCGTCTGGGCCGCCTGGCGCGATGGTTCCCGGGTGGGCTGGCAGAAAGTCTCCATCGATTATCCGGGCGCCGCACTCCTCACCCTGGGGGTGCTGGCCTTGCTGCTCGGCATGGAGGAGCTTGGTACCCCGTTTGCCTGGCCCGCCCTGGCTGCCTCGCTTGCCCTGTTCGCCGCGTTGGCCTGGGTCGAGCGGCGGGCAGTCGATCCCATCTTGCCGCTGCACCTGTTCCGTGACCGCCTCTTCACTGTATCTATTCTGCACGGGGTGCTCTCCGGCTGGGCGTTGTTCGGTAGCATCAACTACGTGCCGCTGTTCGTCCAGGCGGTGCTGAGCACCAGCGCCACCCAGGCCGGCATCAGCCTGATGCCGATGTCGCTCAGTTGGACCATCGCCAGCATCATCGGCGGGCGCTTGCTCCTGCACATCGGCTACCGCACCATCTCCCTGGCCGGCATGTTGATGCTGACGGCGGGCGCCCTCCTCATGTCGCGCATCGGGGTGAACGCCAGCTTGCTCCAGATCATGCTCTACATGGCCATGATGGGCGCCGGTATGGGGTTGGCCATCCCGGCCTTCCTGATCGCCGTGCAGAGCAGTGTGGGCAAGCAAGCCCTGGGGGTGGCAACGTCCACGCTGCAGTTCAGCCGCAGCATCGGCGGCACGCTGGGAGTGAGCGTGCTGGGCGTATTCCTCAGCAGCCGGCTGGCGGGTCATCTGCTGGCTGCCGGGCTAGATCCGGCTTCGGTTTCGATCAACGCCCTGCTGGATCCGGTCGCCTCCGCCAGCGCCACCATCGACGGCCCTCTCCGCGGAGCCCTGGCGGTTTCGATCGCCAACCTGTTTATCATCGCCTTCGTCGCCGCGTTGCTCAGCCTGGTGGTCACCGCCTTCGCGCCGGGGGGCAAGGTGGCGCAGATCGTGGAAATCAGCGCCCTGGAACAACCGCCGGACCTGTAACCCGGTTTTGCCTCTTGCCATTTCTCGCTCCCCGAGCTATGATCTGCTTTGCAGGTTGCACAATATCAACTTATCGTTGTCAATACTTACTCGTAGAGACGCTGCGCTGCAGCGTCTCGCGGTAGCTCGGGCACATCGTCCCGACACCTGCGCTGCACGCATGTGCAGTGTGCCCTACCGGGATCCTTGCCCGGGGCTCTGGGAGTCGACCAAAGAAGGCTGGACTCTTCTTGTTTCCGGAAACGTCTGACCCGCCAGGGGCGCTTCGCAGAGTCGTCACTACCAGCCGATGTAGCCCGGGCATCCCTGCCCGGGGCTCTGGGAGTCGACCCGAGAAGGTTAGACTCTACTTGTTACCAGGGACGACTGACCTGCCAGTGGCGCTCTGCAGAGTCGTCACTACCAGTGCAGAGGAACGTCTGCTCGGGGACTACTGAACCGCAAGACGCTGCAGCGCAGCGTCTCTACCAATGGCGAAACACACCGTTTGGGGATGGAAAAGGAGAGCGAAAATGGTCGAGGAATTGAACGAATTCAGCAGGTGGCTGCACGACCAACTCGAATCACGCGAGTGGAAACCCGCCGACCTGGCCCGCTGCGCTGCTATCGACAAAGCCGTCGTCAGCCGCATCTTGAGCGGCGTCCGCAACCCTGGCCCGGATACCTGCGTGGCCATCGCCCACGCCCTGGAAATTCCCGAAGAGGAGGTCTTCCGCCAGGCCGGTTACCTCTCGCGGCGCTCCGCTGAACCGCATGGCCTGGCGGAGCTGATGCAGATCTATACCAACTCTCAAGAAGAAGACCAGCTCGACCTGCTCGAGTATGCCCGTTTCCGTCGCGTGCAGCGCCAGCGCATCGATCTGAAACAGCGTCTGATCGAGCAACTGCAAAACAGCCGCCGGGGATGACCCGATGACTTTCCCCCAACCGGCGACGGATCTCATCCGGCTGCGCTATTCTTGCCGCAACTACCTCTCCACTTGACCGGGAGGATGCTTACAAATGCAGTACCACGGGCCAGACAAGCACCAGGCCGGTCAGCCACAGGCTGTGGCTCACCGCCGCACCCCAAATCGTCCCCGAGCGGCGCACCCACAGGTGATACAGCAAGCCGGTCAATCCAGCCAGGACCACGTAGTACCCGGATTGCGAGCTGATGTAGAGGCTGGCATACAGCAGCGGAGAGAGCATCCCTTCGGCGTTGCCAAACACCGGGCGCAGCGCCTGGGGCAGCAGTCCCCGAAAGATCACCTCCTCCAAAAGCCCGGAAAACAGCGACAGAATCAGCCCGCCCACCAGCAGAAAGCCCCAGTCGAGGGTGGGCGCCAGGGCCTTCGGGCGTATCACCAGGTAAGCGGCAAGGCTGACCGGGATGCCCGTCACGGCGATGGCCAACTCCCCGAGGAATTGGCGCCTGCGCAGCCGCAGCCGCTCCCAGGACAGCGGAATCACCCGGTTGATCAGCGCCACAACCAACCACACCGGCGCTCCAACCAGCAGGTACCAGGTGATGGGTGGCAGAATGGGTATCGGAACAGTCAGGCTGATCAACCGTAGCAGTGGAACGAGGGCCAGCAGCAAAAATACCTTGCGGTGCGGGTAATCGTTGAGGAATGCAAAAGCATTGATGTATCCTAGAAGAATCAGTGCATGCATGCCTCCGCTGACCAGCGCACCGCCCCAGGCCAGGGCAAACTCTGCCAGTCCAATGGCAAGCATCGATGTGATGATGACGACCGGCGCCACGCCGATCGCGTTTTGGGTATTCGTTCGAACCTGGCTGTTGCGCATGCTCCTCTTTCGCTAGAATGCCTTCAACAACTGGGCCAGGCGCAGTATTACGATCAGGCCCAGCATTCCAATCAACGGAGCGATCATCGCGGTAAAAGCCCGACCGCGCACCGCGGCGCGCTGCCCACCATAAGCATCGCTGGCTGCCCGCTCGACGAGCAGTACGATCAACAAAGCCACCACGATGACACCCACCCCGGTGGTCAACGGCCCGTAACGGTTGCCGGAAATCAGTTGGGAGATGGCCTGGGTGATAGTGACGGTCATATAGGTTTCCCCCTTTGTTGGGCCGTCTGCCAGTAGCGCCGCACCTGCATCGCCCCGCCTACGGCTGCGAAGGCGCTGACGATCAGCAAGGCCATTTCCGGGTTCCAGGAGCTGGCCAAGACCAGGAGCTCCGAAACGACCGCGCAAATGGCGATGCTCAAGGCGATGCCCAGCACAAACTCAATTGCCGCATCCCGCAAGTGCAGCAAAGGCAGGTAAGCCATCCCCGGGCAAACCAGCAGGAACCAAAACGCGATGAAAGGTCGCAGGGGCGAGTGGGCGCCGCTGGCCATTTCACCCCAAACGGCGACCATCGAAGCCAGGATAACGGTTGGCCAGCCAAGAGCGCGGTAGCGGGTCATTTCGACGCTCCGGGAGTATTGCGTTGAAAGATGACCGTGTCTGCGTCGGAATAGACCACCTGGAATTGCCCAGACCGGCGCATAGCCTCTTGGATCCGGTTCAGGGTACCGGGTGGGAGCTCGCCGGTCACGTCCGCCTGGGTCATCTGGCTGCGTGAGATGGCCAGGAAGGCGACTTTGTATTCCGACATCTCGCGGATAATTTCAGAGACCGGGTTTTGAAGGATTTGCTTGTATTGTTTTTCGGGCAGGTCGGTGATAGCCAGGTAATCGTAGAACTCGTAATTCTTGAATTGCAGCGGCCAACCCGCTGTCCCGCTCATCAGCAAGGCGCCGCGCGGGGCTGTGTCGTTCAAGAACTGGGCTGCTTTCACCTCCTCGGGGGGGAAGTAATACATCTCCTCCTTGCCATAGTAGCCAAAGGAAAAGCCGAACAGCATCACCAGGCTCATGAGCAGCGCAGCAAGCGGCGCCCGGAGATTCCGGCCTGCTGGCAAGTTGGGATAGACCAACGTCGCCGCGAAGAAAGCCATAAACGGCAGCGCGAAGAAATAGACCCGAAAGATCATCTCGCCGCCATAGGCATTGGCCACGGCCATCGGCAGCGGGCTGACCACCAGCATAGCTGCCGCCAGGTCCCACTTTCCCGCGCGCAGGCGGCGGAAAAATCCCAGGATGGCCAGCAGACCCACCAGAGCGGTCAACCCGCGGTCGATCCAGGAGACCACCACCTGCCCGGCGCTGGCCCTGGACAGGTTGAGAAAGTTGGCGTTTAAGTTACCGGTGAGCGATCCGATGGACTGGACGATCCAGCCCAGGTTGCCGCCCAGAAAGGCCACCGCCATATAGATGATCCAGCTAGCGGTAATGACCGCCATGAGCACCGGCAGGCTGCGCGCCTGCAACACCTGGAAAATGGCCAGCATCAGCAAGGCCGAGATGAGCATGAAAGGCGTGAGCTGGTGGCTGGAAGCAATGACGAAGAAGAGCAGCAGCAGCACAGCCAACAGTCCAACCCGCTGCAATGGAGTGCTGGCCTGCGCTCCGGCGGGGATGCTGCGCCGGAAGAGGTTGGCGGCGGCGTTTGCCAGGCGCTCATTTTTCAGCCGGTGTTGCAGCATTTCCCGGGTGGGCGTGGCCCACAGGCTGAACCAGGTCAGGCAGATGCCCAATACGACCAGGTAGAGGAAATAATTCTCTGCCTGGGGGGAGAAATAATCCTGGCCGATCCAATTGGTCAGGTAGAAGAACCAGATGCTTAGCCACACCAGCCGGCGATCCGTGGTCAAGGCTCGCATCACCAGGTAAAGCGCACCGCAATCAATGGCATTGAAGAAGAACGGGGCCCAACCGGCATAACTCAAGGCGCTTTGAAAGCCAGACACCTGGGTTAGGAAAGCATTCAAGGTAAAGAACCCCGGCCAGTTGTGATAAGCCTTGAGATACCCGATCTCCGGGTTGACGCTGCCGTGCCGTTGGATGTAATCCACGATGCCCACGTGCTTCCAGGCCCACGGGTAGCGTAAGGTACCGTACAAGATTTGTGGCGTCCCGTGAATGAACAAAATGAGGAGGAGGACGTGCAAGAAAAGCAGCGGTTGGAAGACCCATTCGTCCGCGTTCGAGAAGCAAAAGCTGGCTGTCAGCAGCGCTATCGCCAGATAGTACGTGACCGGCAACACGGAAAGGAGTCCGTAGTCGCTCATCCCGTGCAAATCGACGTGCTTGAGGGAGTCCTGCCACAGAAAGACTGCAACCAGCAGAAAACCAAGCTGCACCAGCACGGCTCCCCAGTGCACCCGTTCAACCCGGTCCACGGAGGCCTGCTCGATGGTCAGATTCCTTGCTTTCATCCGCTCAACCACTCCTGGTAAACTGAGCAGCCTGTGCGTCTCCCGGTTGGCGTTTCCCCAGCTTTTCCATCAGGCCGCCCGCCAGGTAACCTGCGGTGGTGACCAGCAAGCCTGAAGTGATCGCTGCGGCGCGCCCCAACCCGGCAAGCTGCCCATGGAACAGGGCTGCTTTGAGCCCATCCAGGAAACCCTCTGGCAACGTTCGCAACGTGTAGGTGCGTTCATTGGCAAGCCCGTCTCCCGCCCCCACCCAATGCGCCACCTGGGATTTAGAGATGCCTTCGGAGTAGCAGCGCGACAAGAAATAGCGCAGGTTTGCCCGGTGAGCCGGAACGCGATGGTGCACTCGAGCGGTGGGTTCGTACAACAGGATGCCCGGATGGAGGCGCTGGTGGGAGCGAATGCACAATTCGGTTTCTTCGCAGCCAACCGGCAGCGTGCCAACGCGCCCCATCCCCACCCGGAACCCCCCAACCGCCTCGAAGACTTCCCTCCGGAAGGACATGTTACAGCCGATCAAATTGCGCACCGGCGTAGCGTCTTCCGGCATGCCGCGGTAGGTGCAGCCAACCACCCAGTCAAACTCCACGGGGAACCAGGCCGGGCGAGCGCTCAGCCAATGAGGGAGGATGGCGCCACCAACTCCCACCACCTCCGGTTGCTGGTAGCCGCTTTGTAAGCGCTCAATCCAATCGGAAGCTGCTACGGCATCTTCATCCATGAAAGCTAGCACGCTGCCACGCGCAACGCGGATGCCGCTGTTGCGTGCACCGGACAACCCGCGCTGCTCCTGGTTTTCGATGCCGGTAATTCCACCCAGTTCACCGCAGACGCGCGCGAGTAAGGCCGGGTTGTGGTCGACCACCACGATGATTTCACCTGGAGGGACGCTTTGCTTTTGCAACGAATCGACCGCCGCGACCAGGTCGTTCCAGCGGTCTTCCGTATAGGCGCATACAATTACCGAAACGTCGATCATTCCTGTCATTTCTGCTTTCAATCTTGGGCTTTCCGTCACCAGACCCCCTGCAAGCCATGTTATTATATCAAATTAGTCTCAATTACACCATCATTCAAGAATACAATAAGTTGCCGTCCCCTGGCTGTTTTCAAATCAAGGAGCAGGAAAAGCGCTTAACAAAAATGTTAGGGTGGTCAGCCTCGAGCACATGCTATGATGGGGTATGACCGCCAAACGCATTACCCATCTCTACCTATTCTTCATCCTGCTCATTGCGCTGCAGCCCTTTCCGGTGGCTGCCGATAGCGGACCGGGCGTGTATTTGCCCCTGATCATGCAGGGATTATCTAGCCCGGTGCTGAAGTGGGCTTATGGCGGCTGTTATTCATCCTGGTGCGAAACGGGCTGGTACTCCTCTCCGGCTGTGGCGGACACCAATGGAGACGGGATCAACGAAATTATCGCGTCTGCTTATTCGGTGTGGGCGCTCAATGGGGAAAATGGAAAGCTGATCTGGCGGGCGGGCTCTACCCAGAGGCGTACCTGGCCGGGCGTGGTGGTCGCAGACATCGACCTCGATGGCCGGGCGGAGATTGTCATTGCCCAATCGGGCGGGTTGGTTTCTGCCTATCGACTGGACGGCAGCCTGAAGTGGCAGAAGCAGCCCTCGGGTGGGGAGGGCGAATTCCGCGGTCTGCTGGCGGCCGATCTGGACGGCAATGGCAGTAGCCTGGAGGTGATCGTTACCCGCGCCTACGGCAGCGCCCGCAACACCTGGGTGTTGGACGCGCAAGGGAACACGCGCAGCGGTTGGCCGCAACTGCCCCAGGACGACGACAACGCGAATGGTTACGGGTGGGGGGTCTACAACGCTAACGCAGCGGCGGGAGATATTCTGGGCGACAGCCGCCTGGAATTGGTCGTGCCATCCGACGTGCACTATATCAACGCCTACGAACCGGACGGCGCGCCGCTGCAAGCCAACCCCGTCGATTATCCGGGCAAGTTCTGGGGGAAGGTGGGTGTCTGGGAAAGCCTGCTCCCAGAGCTGCGCGGGTGGGGCAAATGCAACGGCAGCCGGGTGGAGAGCTTCCGCGCCAATTTCGCCGATGGGCCTGCCGTGATCGCAGACGTGAACGGCGACGGGCAGCGCGAGGTGATCGTCGCCGGCAACATGTACGATTGCCATGCCGGCTACCCGCCCAGTCGCTATATAGCGCTCTACCTGTTCAACCCCGACCGTTCCCGCTTCAACTCCGGCGGCTACGATTGGCGCACCATTCCCACCGATACCGGAGCCCCGTTGAGCGAGGATTATTCTGTCATCGAGACTGCCGAGCCTAATCCGGCCGTAGCCGACATCGATGGGGACGGCAACCAGGAAATCCTGTTCGCCTCCTACGATGGACGCCTGCACGCCTTTTGGTTGGATAAGACCGAGCATGGCGCCTGGCCTTATCAGGTTACCAAACCGGGTGAAGGCATCCTCCGCTTTGCCTCCGAGCCGGTTATCGCCGACCTGGATGACGATGGCAAGGCCGAGGTGATCTTCACCTCCTGGGCGCAAATCGGGTCGCATCAGAATGGCAAGCTGCACATCCTGGATTGGAGCGGGCGACCGCTCTACGAGGTGAACCTACCCGCTCCGCGCTCGGGGAGTTGGAACGGCGGCCTGCCTGCGCCGACGCTGGCCAACGTGGACAGCGACGCTGATCTGGAAGTGGTGATCAACAGCG
>JAQTMA010000147.1:0-5898 GCA_028714615.1 Anaerolineaceae bacterium
GCCGAATAATGCCAGGCTTTTTACTCCAAAAGATTTGATTTCAGCCTGATTCTGTCGTAAAATTTTCAGGACAAGCTCACATTCCATAATTCCATTATACAATCGTAATGATAGGGTTGGTCGGGGATATTTTGGAGATTTTTAACCTTCTTCTATTATTAACGCTGGATCGCCCGGGTTATTGTTGGCGCGTAAAAGATTGGCACAAGTGCGAGATGATCAATGAACGAGGAAACTATCGGTAGATTGTGATCGTGGTGTATCAACATGGAGTGGTGTACCTTCGCTTTGTAGGCACCCATGAAGAATATGACCGGATCGATGCGACCAAGGTATGAGGAATATGAATAATGGAAGTAAAACCTATTCGCAATGAAGTTGATTATCAAGCTGCGTTGAAAGAAATCGAAAAGTTAATCGATTCCCAGCCTGGCACCCCGGAAGGCGACCGGATGGATGTGCTGGTAACCCTGGTCGAGGCGTATGAAGCCCGGAATTTCCCGATCCCGGAACCGGATGACCCGGTACAGGTTTTAGACTATTACATGGAAAGTCGTGGGCTCAGTCGCGGCGATTTGCTGCCATTTTTGGGTAGCAAGGAACGCGTGTCTGAAATTCTAAACCGCAAGCGAGGCTTATCCCTAGAGATGGTGCGCCGCTTGCATGATGGTCTTGGCATCCCGGCGGACTTGTTGATTGGGAAGAAAGCTCATAAGACGACGTCGAAAAAAGGCCCGCGGACCGAGTCGCATATACGGGTATTAATTTAGATCGGTTCTTGCTGCCCCGCGGTGAATTGGGTCGCAGAACAATTTAATTGCAGCCTACTAAAATCCCGTATAATTCATAGTTGGGCTCCCATTATTGGCGAGAGTTTGAAGCGGCACGCAATGGAGACATCATATGGATAACCAGAAAAGATGGACTCTCCGGCAAGGCCAGTTGAGACAATTTCTAACAACCACCGTGCATTTCGAGCAGGCCATTCAGCTTTTTCTACAACAACAATGCCACAGCTTCTTACATCTCAACCAGGCTTGCCGCATTCGGGCTAAACTCGGCTTGTAAGTTAAGTTTGGAGGAAAGGTTCAAGTTGAAGTGCGTCCAGCCCGCCACCGTTAGGCCACAGTTTAGAGACTACAATGTGGCCCCGTTCTTTCAATAATGAGAACAATAAGTTAAGAAGGAAGGAAAACTCATGGCAAAACTGCTCGGTCCCGATTTCATCAGTTTGCAGGTGCGCGACCTCTCCGTCTCGCGAAGATTCTATATCGAGATGTTAGGCCTGGTAATCGATCCGCGCTTTGACACCCCCGATTTTGTCCTCTTCGATACCAATTCGATACCCTTTGCCCTTAGCGAAGCAAAAGTGAACCCGGGCGAAACACCGCATCCAGGACGAGGTGTAACGCTTTGGATCGACTGCGATCACGTCAACGAGTTACATGCCAAATTGGCAGCGGCCAGCACCACCATTATCACGCCACCCTACGATGGCCCTTTTGGGCGTACATTCGTCTTTGCCGATCCAGATGGATACCGCATCACCGCCAACGAAAACCCTTGGGATCGGTTTCCCTTAGGTGGCAGTCACCTAAGGGAGTAAATGCGTTCGTTCCCCCTCGCGCTTCGCTGCGCGCTTGCACGAGCGCCTGAACTGCCACGTTAGATCGACGCTCGCACCTCCCCTGCGCGGACCCAGTCGCATATACAGGTATAAGTTCAGGCCGGTGGGGCTTGCATCCGCCAAATAGAGAGATAATTACGAAATAGCAAACTCGTCCCCTATATATAGTGGTTGGGGTTTTACAACCATTGCCATACATAATAATGCCGCATGTCTTATGAGCTTTCATAGGGCATGCGGTTTTTTTCAAACCTCCGTTCTAGAGGCGATCCGATTGTGGAGTTTGGATAAGGACAGGTAAAATCTTTCTTTACAAGCGCCATCCCTTTCACTGCGTAGCTTTGAAAGAAATGTGGTATATTTTTACAAAGCTCAACGGGCATTGTAAAAATCTTTCAAAGGAAGGATGATCGATGAACAAGGATGACTTCCATGTGTCACAAGCGGGACAGGCCGTATTAACGCCAAAGGGTTACTGGGCATTTATTCCCGATCCTTTACCGCCTGATATTTCCTATGACTCGCATCTCGTCCTGGCCCTGTCCGGGGCAGATGCAGCTTTGAGTGAATTGTCCGGTCTCGGGCGTCATATTATTAATCCACACCTCCTGATTGCATCCTATATCCGCAAAGAAGCTGTGCTTTCCTCTAGAATTGAGGGTACCCGCGCTGGCATTGCCGATTTACTTTTAGATGACCTGGAGACGCCAGACAATGCATCTAGCAGCGCGGATTTGAAGGAAGTCCAGAATTATGTTACTGCGCTTGAATATGGAATCGACCGACTGAATTCTTTACCCCTTTCATTGCGACTGGTTCGGGAAATTCATGCCCATTTGATGGAAGGGGTTCGTGGTGGAAATGCGACGCCAGGTGAATTCCGGCGTTCACAAAATTGGATCGGGCCGGCAGGGTCAACTCTAACAGATGCGCCTTACGTACCACCCCCGGCCGGTGAAATGCTGGGCTGCCTGGCTAAATGGGAGTTATTTCTGCAAGATCGTGGCAGCTTCCCCGAATTGATCCAATGCGCCCTGCTGCACGAACAATTTGAAGCCATTCATCCCTTCCTTGACGGAAACGGCCGCATCGGACGCCTGCTGATCACTTTGTTCTTGATCGAGCGCGGACGGTTATCCCAACCGCTACTCTACTTGTCCGCTTTCATCGAAGCCTATCACCAGGAATATTATTATTTGCTCCAACGAGTGAGAACCCATGGGGACTGGAATGCCTGGCTGCATTATTTTCTGCGGGGTGTTGAAGAAACATCGAAGCAGGCTGTGCGGCAGGCTGGCGCGTTGATGGATCTAAGAGAAAAACTGCATGTCGAAATTCAATCCAAACCAAAAGCCATTGGGCTCATTGACCCTCTTTTCACCAATCCTTATATGACGGTTTCCCGCGCCGCTGCGTTGCTCAATGTATCCTTACCAACCGCCCGACAGGTTGTCAAGGCATTGGAAGAGTCTGGAGTGTTGCACGAAGTCACTGGACGGGCATGGGGGAAAACCTATGTAGCTAATAGAATCCTAAGACTCATTGAAAATTCTGCGGAATAGACTGTTCTCGGATATCCAAGTGAATGATTGACCGTACTCATCTCAGACAAATCGTCCAAAAGAAACTCGATGCTAATCGAGTCGTAGCTCTGATCGGCCCCAGGCAGTGTGGTAAGACCACCTTGGCCCGAGAATTTGTCTCCCCAAGCTCTGTCAACTATTTTGACCTGGAAAACCCATTAAGCCTGGCAAGTCTCGACCAACCGATGACTGCATTGCAAGACCTGACTGGCCTGGTAGTGATTGATGAAATCCAACGACGCCCAGAGATATTTCAGGTTCTGCGGGTTCTCGCTGACCGGACACCCTTACCTACCCGTTTTTGATTTTAGGAAGCGCTGCTCCCAAACTTATGCGCCAATCATCCGAATCGCTTGCCGGCCGCATTTCGATTGTCACCATGGGTGGTTTCAGCGTAGAAGAAGTTGGGGATCAGGCACAAAGTACACTCTGGCGGCCTGGCGGTTTTCCACTCTCTTTTACTGCTCCTGATGAAGCAATCAGCCTTGACTGGCGAAGAGATTTTATCCGTACGTTTCTGGAACGCGATATACCCCAATTCGGTTTATCGATTCCTTCTACGAGCCTGTTCCGCTTTTGGAACCTGTTGGCCCATTACCATGGACAAATTTGGAATGCGGTGGAAACCGCCCTAGCGCTGAATGTCAGCGAGAGCACGGCAAGGCGCTACGTGGATTTACTCCAGGACCTGTTTATGGTCAGGCTGCTTCAACCCTGGTTTGCCAATCTTGGAAAACGGCAGATTAAGTCCCCGAAAGTGTACATTCGCGACACCGGTCTGCTACATGCCTTGCTGGGAGTCCGCACCGAGCAAGACTTGATGCTGCATCCGCGCAGTGGTGCATCCTGGGAAGGGTTTGTGATAGAGGAAGTAGTGAAAGCTACCTCGCCGGATGAGGCCTATTTTTGGGGTACGCATTCCGGTGCGGAACTGGACTTGCTTTTGCTCAAAGACGGCAGACGAATTGGCGTGGAGTGTAAACGAGTGGACGCACCTCGCCTATCTCCATCCATGCGCGCCGCGATCCAGGATTTGGAGCTTTCAAAGCTGCTGGTGATTTACCCGGGCTCCAAGCCCTATCCATTAGCTGAGCGGATTCGGGTCATACCTCTTGCACGTTTGGCGGGAGACAGGGCGGTTTTTCTGGATTGAGTTAATCCAATTTGCATCACATTTTCACCATTACCCAGCCCGCGCGGACCGAGTCATATCAATGAGTACGCTCTTCAGCGCGCCCGAAGGGGCATATGTTTAGGCCGGCAGTAAGAGCCTAGTTATTACATATTGTTAATCTGAAGCGCTCTCCAGAAACGGAGGGCGCTTTTTCATTGTGTTATATAATTCGTGAAGTATGTCTTCCTAATTGCAACCTACAGAAAGGTAAAAGCGCTTATGCCTGATCAACCTCGTCTTTTTCGTGACCAGAATGAAATATCGCTAAGGGAAGCTGAGATTGATTCACCCCACGTTGCACCACTAAACGCTTGGGTTCGTACACTCAGGAATCGGCTTGGTCTTAATGCGATTGTTCCTTGGTTTGATCCCCAAGATGGTGGATGCGAAGCGCGAATCCTCTGGCTTCTAGAAGCGCCTGGTCCAAAAGCCACTCGCGAGCGAGGTGGTAGTGGATTCATATCATGTAACAATAATGATGGCACTGCTCTGAATACATGGGAAACAAGAGAAGAAGCTGGTGTATCACGAAAATTAGTGGTGCACTGGAATGTAATTCCCTATTACATCGGCACAGACACCAAAATCCGAGCTTATAATCCAAATGATATTGCTGCCGTTGGCCCATTTATACTCGAGCTTATCAGTCTTCTTCCTCGCCTCAAAGTTGTGATCTTAGGTGGTGAGGCGGCTCGCAAGGTATGGCAAGATTTTTCTCCTAGCCATAAGAAACTCCATGCTATTGAATGTCCTCATCCATCACCCACAAATTTGAATACGCGACCCGGGAATAGGGATCAGGTAATTGATGCCTGGCGTGAGGCTTTAAAGTATATAAGAGGGTAGCCAACCCCTTTGTTGCTGCTTTGGGCAAGCTCAGTCGCCAAGTGGGTTCGCTTTAGAACCCACCATTATATTGTTACCATTCTGGTAACTTTTTATTATCATTAATTCATGCAGATTATCAGCCGGTGTGTTCTGCGGGATTTCTGGGAAAAACACCCGGATGCAGCCATCCCCTTGCAGACCTGGTTTCATGATGTTGAGCATGCAACCTGGAACAGCCCGGCGGATATCAAAGCTGTTTTTCGAAATGCCAGTTTTGTGGCGAATAATCGCGTCGTTTTCAACATCAAAGGCAATACCTATCGGTTGATTGTGATTGTGGTGTATCAACATGGAGTGGTGTATATTCGCTTTGTAGGCACCCAGGAGGAATCTGACCGGATTGATGCTACCTGGGTATGAGGAGTGTGAAAAATGGAAGTAAAACCTATTCGCAATGAAGTTGATTATCAAGCTGCGTTGAAAGAAATCGAAAAGTTAATCGATTCCCAGCCTGGCACGCCTGAAGGCGACCGGATGGATGTGCTGGCAACCCTGGTCGAAGCGTATGAAGCCCGGAATTTCCCGATCCCGGAGCCGGATGACCCGGTACAGGTTTTAGACTATTACATGGAAAGTCGTGGGCTCAGTCGCGGCGATTTGCTGCCATTTTTGGGGAGCAAGGAACG